>DATGIR010000354.1:0-13294 GCA_035295605.1 Fimbriimonadaceae bacterium
CGGGTACCTGATCCGTATGCCAAACCTCGGCCTCTGCCGGACGGCTCTGGCATCGACACCGCTTCGCTCAAGTTCGAAATCAACCCGTTCGACGAGATCGCCCTCGAAGCGGCGGTGCGGTTGAAAGAGGCCGATTCCACGATAGAGATCGTTTGCGTTTCCGTCGGACCGGCAGCGTGCGAAGATCAGCTCCGGAAAGCGCTGGCCATGGGCGCGGACCGCGCGCTTCTGGTCGAAACCGAAGCGCGCTTCGACGCTCTTGGAGTCGCCAAGGAGCTCGAGGCCGTGCAGAAGGCTCATGGCGCGGACCTGATTCTCATGGGTAAGCAGGCGACCGATGACGATGCCAACCAGGTGGGGCAAATGCTTGCCGCCCGACTCGGGTTTCCCCAGGCGACATTCGCATCGAAGATCACGCTCGTCACCGGCGGGGTCCAAGTGACCCGGGAGACCGACGCCGGTGAGGAAACGTTAAAGCTCCCCCTCCCGGCCCTGGTCACTGCGGACCTTCGCCTGGCCGAGCCGCGCTACATCGCGCTCCCCGCGATCATCAAGGCCCGCTCCAAGCCGCTGGACCGTACCGCTCCTTCCGTGAACGCCGCGCCAAGAGTCTCCGTCGTCAAGCTCGAACCGGCCCCGGCCCGACCGCCCGGCCGAAAGGTCGGGTCCGTCGACGAGCTTCTCGGCGCGCTTCGGTCGATGGGAGCGATCGCGTGATCCTTTTCGTCGCATTCGATCGCGCCGAAGTGGCTCAATGTGCCGGCCTCGCGGCTGCCCTGTCAGATACGTTCGAGGTCCTCGAGATCTCCGCCGACGCACCTCCCGCCGACGCCGTGGCCCCTGCGATTCAGGCGAAAGCCGAGGGCCACGCCGTTATCGCGGCGGTCTCCTCGATGGCGTCCAAGGATGTGATGGCTCGAGTCGCCGGGCTCCTCGATGCGCCGATGGTCACCGATGTCATCTCGGTTGAAAGTCCCACCCGATTTCGCCGCCCCGTTTTCGCCGGCGCGATCATCGAGACTGTGGAGGTCGCCGGCACACCCATCGTGCTGACGTTCCGGCCGTCCGGATTTCAAACGTCCGGGAAAGAGCCCGTAAGCAGCGCTAAGGTTTCGGCGGCCCCGGGAGCAACGACGCGAATCTCGGCGAGCGCCAAGCGGGAGGGCCGGCCCGATCTGGCCCAGGCAAACCGCGTCGTGAGCGGCGGAAAGCCGCTACGGGACGCGGCCACCTTCGAGTCGGTCATCGGCGGACTCGCCGATGCGCTGGGGGCCGCGGTGGGAGCGACCCGCGCCGCGGTGGACGCAGGGATCGCTCCAAACGACATTCAAGTGGGTCAGACCGGCAAAGTCGTCGCGCCCCAGCTATACATTGCGGCCGGCATTTCCGGCTCGACCCAGCACGTTGCGGGAATCAAGGATTCGAAGGTGATCGTGGCGATCAACAAGGATCCCGATGCCCCCATCTTCGAGGTGGCAGACTTGGGTCTGGTCGCCGACTTGTTCGATGCCGTTCCGGAGATGACTTCGAAGCTCAAATGATGAGGCAACGGAGCAGCAGCCGAATCTCGTACGTCCTATCCAAGGCAAACCATTTGGAGAACACACTTTGAAGTCGATTTCAGCGCTCATCGCGCTTTCCGTCGTCAGCCTCGCCGGCGCCCAGGGAGAGCCAAAGACCGTTGTGACCGTGAATGGTCAGGCGATCTCCAGCACCGAGTACTACCACCGCATGGAGCACCTCAGCGGCGTCTACGCGGCATACGGCGAGCGCTTCGTAGAAGTGATCCCCGGCATCGTCACCCTCGATCGGCTGATCACGGAGCGCGTAACCATCCAGCTGGCGGAGAGCCACAGCGTCGCCCCGACACCGGCGGAGATCGATCAAGCCTATGAGGCCCGAAAGGCCGCCAATCCGATGCTCGAGGCAAACGCCACCGCGGAAGGCTTGACGGCAGCGGATTTGAGGTATCAGGTTCAGTTGGACCTGTGCCGGTTCAAGCTCCTCACCGAGGGCATCCTGGTCACGGACCAGGAGGTTCAAGACAATTACAAGAACCACCCGGAGCGCTACGTCAACCCTAAGCGTGTCGACCTACGGATCATCGTGGTGGACAGCGATGCCGACAAGGCGGCGGTGGATGCAGACCTTGCCGCCGGCAAAGAGTTCGGGGCCGTCGCCACCGCGCGCAGTCTGGATCTATCCAAGCTCCAGGGTGGACTGCTGAAGGGGGTCCCGTTCGACTCCCTCGATGCGTCGATCCGCGACGCGCTGAATGCGGCGAAAATCGGCAACTCGACCGGATGGTTGAAGGTCCCAGGCCAGCCCGCAAACAGCACGTTGATCGAGCGTATCCGGTACGAGAGCGCCGTGGAAGCCAAGCCGATACCGTACGACGCCAAGCTGGGAGAGTCGATTCGCCGCCAGATGATGATGGAGCGCGGCAGCGCGAAGAACAACGTCGGAAAGATGGTCGGAGAGATGCTTGCAAAGGCTAAAGTTGAGATCGCCGACAAGACGTTTGAAAAGGCTTGGCTTGATCTCCGTTCGAAGGCGACAAGCGGCGGGACGAAGCCGGCCGGTTAGCTTTGGTCCGCGTCATCCGGTTGGGCCGGCCGCCCTATCCTTCCGAACTCCTCGAGCAGCTTCGCGATGCCGGCAGGCTCTACCATCCGGACCCGGCTCAGGACGGTTTTGAGGCGCTTCGCCGGGCGGGCCTCGACGCGCATCCGGTCGAAGGAGACCTCCCCGAGGATTCGACCCTATTGCTGCCGGATTCGACGGGGCCGCTCGAGGTTCTGGTTCAGATCACGGATAGGCTGCTTGCCCCGGGTGGGTGCCCGTGGGATCAGGAGCAGACGCACACCAGCCTGAAGAAGTACCTCCTCGAAGAGGCGTACGAGCTATTTGACGCCATCGACTCCTCGGACCAGGCCTCGATGCGCGAGGAACTCGGAGATGTCCTTCTTCAGCCGTTGCTGCACGCGGCGATGGAGCGTCGCGACGGCGCCTTCGACATTGATTCGGTCGCGGAGGCGATCTCGTCCAAGCTGATCAGCCGACACCCGCACGTCTTCGGCGACGTCGGCGAACTGGACGCCGCGGGGGTGCTCCGTCAGTGGGACGAGCTCAAGTCGAGGGAGAAGGGTGGCAAGCCCAGATCGATCCTCGGCGGGGTACCGCGGACAATGCCGTCCTTGCAAAGAGCCTACGAGGTGAGCAAGCGCGCAGCTCGAACCGGGTTCGATTGGCCCTCGGTCGAGGCCATTTGGGAGAAAGTTCGCGAAGAGGAGGAGGAACTCCGCGCCGCGCTTGCCGGCGGCGACCCGGCTGCGGTCGAGCAAGAGTTCGCCGACCTCCTGTTCGCCCTCGTGAACGTTGGGCGATGGCTTGGCGTCGAACCCGAGGCCGCACTCCGGGCAATGGTGAGCCGATTCACCTCGCGCTTCGAAGCGATGGAGGCGAAAGCGACAAAGCCGCTCCAAGAGCTGTCCCCCGAAGAGTGGGACGTGCTCTGGATCGAAGCGAAGAAGGAATTAAGCTAAGGGTTCTCGCCCCCCGGACTCGTTCGGCCAAAATCGTCGAATGCCCTTTCGCCGACTCGCCCCTATCATCGCCGCGGCCGCCGCCGCTGCATACTCCCTTGCCTGGCACGCCACCGGCCACATGATCGTAGCCGACATCGCTTGGCGAAACATGTCGCCAAAGGCGCGGGCGGAGGCCAAGCGGCTCGTCGAGGTCAAAGCGCCTGCGAAGACGCCTGACTTCATCACCGCCGCCGTCTGGGCGGACGACACCAAGACACGCGAGAACGGGCCCTGGCACTACATCGACTTCTACTTCCGGGCGGACGGCAAGCCGACCGACCTTAAGCCCGATTCCGAAAACGTCGTCTGGGCGATCGGCAAGTTCTCGAGCGTGCTGAAGAATCGCTCGGCTTCAGATTCCGATCGCGGGGAGGCGCTGCGTTACCTGCTCCACTTCGTTGGCGACATCCATATGCCGCTCCATTGCGTCTCCCGGGTAACCGACGCCGAGCCCAAGGGTGACGCCGGCGGGAACCGGTTTTACGTGGACAACCGAACGGGCCGAGGGCGCCACAACCTCCACTTTCTTTGGGACTCCGGGTGCGGCGGATTCGAGGAGATATCGAGACCGCTCACCCCGGAGGGGCGATCTAAGGTCGACGCCTATGCCACCGAGTGCCTGGCATCCCTGTCCAAGTCGGACCGCGCTTCAGCGCTCCGCGTGAGCGACCCCAACGCCTGGGCTCAAAGCGGCGAGGCGCTGGCAAAGTCGGTCGTCTATACGACCCCGGAGAACACGGAGCCGTCGGCGGACTACCTGAGCAAGGGCCAGAGAGTCTGCAAACATCAGGTTGCGATCGCGGGTCTGCGGCTCGCGGCGTTGTTGAACAGGCTGCTGGGATAGCGCCGGGCAACCGGGGCCTAACCTTTTTCCATATCTGGCCGAAGATTTAACATGGATTCGTGCCAGGTTTTTCGTGGCGCGAGCAAGGACGCGGGATTTGAGCCTTTCGATCAACACCAATCTCTCCGCCATGACGGCGATCGCGAGCGTCGAGCAGAACGACCAGAACCTGAACACCTCGATTCAGCGCCTGAGCTCCGGGCTCCGCATCAACGCCCCCGTCGACGACCCTGCCGGATTCGTAATATCCGGGGGAATCAAGGTTCAGCTTGCCGGGATGTCCCAAGCGTCCCAAAACACCCAAACAGGCATTAATCTCGCGAAGACCGCGGGGGGCGCTATGGCCCAGATTGAGTCGCTGCTGCAATCGATGCGCTCGCTTGCCGTGCGATCTGCCAATGGCGGCGTGCTCGATGCCGGTTCCTTGGAGGCAAACCAAACCCAGCTGAGCAGCTTGATCACGAGCATCGATCAGATCGCGAGCACGGCGCAGTTCGGCAACCAGTATCTTCTCAACGGAAGCGCGGGCGTCCAAGCCGCCATCACCGATGGCGCCGACGTCAGCTCTCTCTTCGTCGGCGGAACGTTCAACGGCTCCCAGGTTCAAAGCGGCCCGGTCACGGTCAGCAAAGTTTCCGCCGCGACCGAAGCTCAACTCACAACCAGCCAGCTCTTTGCGGGCCCGAATTCGACCGTTTCGACAGCCGGAACGATCGTGCTCAACGGATACGCACTCCAGGTTACGACTGGCGAAACCGTTCAAAACGTGGTCTCCGGCATCAACGCCGCCTCAAGTCAGACCGGCGTGACGGCGCAACTGGTGCCATCCGGCGGCCAGTTCGTCGTCCAACTTACGCAGAGCAACTTCGGCTCCCAGTACGGCATCAACGTCACCGATCCCAGCCAGATCCTCGACACGGCGCCTCCCGCCCCCGTCACGGGAACGGACGGGGTGTTCAACGTTTCGGTAACTACGACGCAGGGCGTTCAAACCGTAGCGTTCACGGGTGGCCGGAGCGCGGGAGCGACCGGCCTACAATTGACCGATTCTTCCGGCGATTCGTTGACGGTCACGCCGACGGGCAACGCCGGTTTGGGCGCCGCCACCCAGGTGGGAGTATTGACCGCCGGGTCCGTTCAGTTCCAAGTAGGCGCCAATGCCAACCAGGCGGTGAGCTACTCGCTGCCCTCGATGCTGGCCGTCGCGCTCGGCACCGGCGCCTTACCTGGACAATCGATCGCGACGCTCAACATCGCCTCGCCCGCGGGCGGCACGAGCGCGATCCAGGTTATCGACGCGGCAATCAACCAGGTTGCAACCGCCCAGGGGCAGCTTGGCTCGTTCCAAGCCGACGTTCTTCAATCCGCGGCCACGTCGATTGGCGTCGCCACCCAGAACCTGAGCGCCTCGGTTAGCACGATCGCGGATGCGAACATCGCCAGCGAGACAACCAATCTCACGAGGAATCAGGTTCTCGAGCAGAGCGGCCTCGCTATCCTGGCCCAGGCCAACCAGAACCCGGCCCAACTGGTCGCGCTCCTCAAGAACCTCTGAGTCGAGATCCCGTGATCGTCCTGACCACGAGATCGTCGTGATCGCGCGATCAGGTCCCTTCCGGCATCAATCTTGCTGCTTCGCTTGAAGCTGCCCAAATCCGGCACTTCTCGACATGTTGCGGTTTTTATGAGGAGGGTCGAGAATCTCCTGACCAATCGTTAAATCCGCTGTATACTAACTTTGTATATCGATATATTAACGCTCCTCTCCCGGCCCTTCGAGGAGCAAATCGGTAAGGCATGAGGATCCAACGACGGAACCGAACGAGGCAAGAATGCGAGGTGTCCGCTTGCCCGTAACCCAGCGAGACGTTGCCGCACGGGCGAACGTGTCTCCCATGGTGGTGTCGCACGTGTTGAACAAGCGAGCCTCCAGCGTACGGGTCAGCGCTCCTACTGCCGAGCGTGTCCGGATCGCGGCTCGTGAGCTCGGCTACCGGTGCAACGTCTACGCGCGCAACTTCCGAAGCCAGAAGACCGAGGTCATCGGCGTCGTTCATGGAATGGGCTTTGCCCGGCCGCTCTTCAATTCCGGTCCCCGATACTTCTCAGCCCTGATGGACGGGATCGTCGACGGCGCGTTTCGACACGGCTATTCGGTGACGCTCTGCCCCAAGCTCCTCGGAACCGAGCCAGGTGATGCGATGAGCGACGGCCGCTTCGACGGGCTCGTTTGGTACAACACGACGCAAGCCCAGGAAAACCTGGACATGCTTCGCAACTGTAGCTCTCCGTTGGTCGTCATTCATGGTACGCAACCGGAGCACGCAACCTACCCGACCGTCATCTGCGACAACGACCAGGGTGTCGGTCTGGCCGTCTACCACCTCGCAGGGCTTGCTCACCGTCGCATCGCCTTTTCGCTGGACGGGCGCTGCATCGACGGCGAATCGTCGCTCCGCGCCGATGCGTTCGTGCGCCACATGGAGCGGCAAGGGCTTCCGGCAGGTCCGGATAGCCTTGTCTATTTGGGCGATGACAACGACTACGACATCGAGAGTCTTTTGTCCCACGATTTCACTGCGGTCATCGCCTACAACGATGGCCATGCTGCATCGATCCTGAGGGCTGCTGAGCACGCCGGCGTCAAGGTGCCGTCCGAGCTGTCGGTGGTCGGGTTCGATTCAACTTCCTTCTGCGAAGAGTTGCGGCCGCGGCTAACCTCCGTGTTTCAGCCGCTCTCGCAGATCGGAGGTCTCGCCATCGACCTGCTCACGCACGTCATCCGCGACCGTTCAATCGAGCCGTCGCATCTCGTCGTTCCGTGTCGTCTCGATATTCGAGGCTCCACCACGTCTCCTAATACAAGGTGCCATATTCAATGAAACATCGAGGTTTCACGCTCATCGAGCTCCTCGTCGTCATCGCCATCATCGCAATTCTCGCGGCGATCCTGTTCCCCGTTTTCGCTCAGGCCAAGGCCCAGGCGAAGAAGACCCAATCTCTGTCCAACGATAAGCAGACTTCGCTGGCCGTTCTGATGTACACGAACGACACCGACGACTACTTCCCGATGGGCTGCGGCTGCGCCTGGTTCTATCCGCTCGACGGCGGCTGGGCTTGGGACACGCAACCGTACATCAAGAACCTTCCGCTGCTTCGCGATCCGAGCGACCCGCTTTTGACCACCTGGTGGCAGAGCTGGTTCACCCCGGGCGTCGCGGTTGAGATCAGCTACGCGTCCAACGGCTTCCAGGCCTGGGACAACTCGGCCGGCAAGTGGGACCTCTACGGCGTCATGGGCATGGACCAGGGCGTTCAGCAGGTCACCCCGCGCTGCCAGCCGTGGTACCAGTGGATGGGCACGACGATCACGACGACCACCGCCGTCACTCAGCCGGCCGGCACCGTCATGATCGCGGGCCGCTTCTCGGGCAACAACCAGTTCGGCCAGGGCGACATGCTCTCGGGCGTCAACTGGTGGGACTGGACCAGCCCGGGGGAGCTTCCCGACGGTAGCCTGCCCGCCAACACGCCGCTCTACGTATCGGGCGTGCTCATCAACAAGGACCAGCGAAACGGCGCCATTGCGACCGTCTACGCCGGTCAAGGTATCTTCAGCTTCACCGACGGTCATGCCAAGACCATGCCGCCGGTGCAGACCAATCCCAACTCCGTAACTCTGCCTCTGCAGAATATGTGGAACGCGCGAAGATGACATTTAGAGGACGATTGAGTAACGTCCTCCGCTTGGTGACGGTGGCGGCCTTGGCCGCCGCCGTCATCGGATGCGGAACGGGCGGCAACACCAGCAAGGACGAAGAAAAGGCCTTCAAGGACCACCCGGACGCGAAGAGCATTCCCGCTCCGCCGAAGGACGCCATGAAGCCCCCGGCCTCGACGGCGCCGCCTCAGGCGATGACGGTTGGGGGCCAACAAGCTCCGACCGGTAGTGCGCCTCCTCCCGGAGCCATGCCTGGGGGACCAAAGCCGCCGCCACCATCCACGGCTGGCACAACCGGCGGCGCCCAGTAACGGCACCAATAACAGTTTTTGTTTGACCCCCTTTGGCTTCCGGTGAGTTCGCTCGCCGGAAGCCACTGTTTTAGTGTGCCGAAGTTGCCGCATAATGCTCTTGTGCCTCACCTTCGAACGATGCCACATCCATTAGCTTCCCGAACTAATTCGACGGGCGGCGGAAGGACGTCGTGAGGCGCTCGATCGGCAAGGGCCTGTCCCACCTCATCGCCGAGCAACTGGACGCCACTCCCAGTGAAGCGCCGATCTCCTCGATCGTTGCGAACCGCCGCCAACCGCGTAGCCGCTTCGACGGAGATGCTCTCGGAGAGCTCGCGGGCTCCGTCAAGGAGCATGGGGTGCTTCAGCCATTGTTGGTGCGCCCAATCGGAGGTGACAAGTTCGAGCTTATCGCCGGCGAGAGGCGGCTCCGCGCAGCCAAGCTCGCTGGGCTCAAAAGCGTCCCGATCGTCGTACGGGCTTCGGACTCCCAACAAAGCCTCGAACTGGCCCTGGTCGAGAATCTACAGCGGGAGGATATCGGCGCCCTCGAGTGCGCGCGAGCGTACAAGCAACTCAGCGATGAGTTTGGGCTGACCCAGGAGCTGATCGCGGAGCGGGTGGGAAAGGCGCGCGCCAGCGTGACGAACACTCTTCGCCTCCTCAAATTGCCGAGCGCGGTACAAGATGCGCTCGAGGACGGCCGGATTTCGGAGGGTCACGCGCGCGCACTCCTGATGCTCCCGGGTGAGGCGGCCCAGTTGGCGATGCTCGATCGGATCGTCAGGTCGGGCCTCTCCGTCCGCGAAGTGGAAGCCGCCGCAAGCGCGCCGCCGACCGCCAAACCCGCGGCTTCCAAGCCGTCTGACCCTAATTGGGATGCCCTGGAGGAGTCGGTCGCCAAGCGTATCGGCTCTCCCGTGATGTTTCGTCGGAAGCGAGGCGGCGGCGGACAGATGATCGTATCGTTCTACTCGGACGACGATCTTGATCGGATTCTAACCTCGCTCGGGTTGTCGAGTTGAGCCCGCTTCGCGTCGCCGCCGCCGCATGGAAGCTGCGCCATATTCGAAGCGACGGCGACTTCTACGGCCACTTCCACGATCTCGTGAGCCTCGCTCATGAAGAGGGCGCCGACGTCGTCGTATTGCCGGCGTACCAGAGCCTCGAGCTCATCCACCTCGCGCCCGACTTGCGGACTCGGGACGTCCCGAAATACCTCATCCAGTTCGCCGCCGAATTGGAGGCTTGGATCGATCGGATCAGCCGCTCCTCGGGGCTCATCCTTGTCGGAGGCAGCCATCTGCGTGAAACTCCCGAGGGGATCAAGTGCGTTTGTGCCGTTGGAAACGGCGAATACGGCCTGACGCTGGTCGAAAAGAACAAGCTCACCCGGTATGAGCGGGATGTCTGGCGACTCGCCCCCGGCAAGGGGTTGGCGGCGCCCAAGGATGAGCGTGTCGGCATCACCCTCGGCTACGACGCCGAGTTCCCGGAAGCCGGTCGAGCCCTTGCCGAGGCTGGCGTCTTGGTTCAGGTGATTCCTTCCTTCGCCCGGGACCTTCGCGCCTTTCAGCGGCTGCGCTGGGCCGCCCACGCCCGGGCCGTAGAGAACCAGACATTCGTCGTCCACGCCTCCTTGGTTGGCGACCTGGGTCGCGAGCCGGTGACCTCGACGTACGGCTCGACCGCCGTCTTGGCGCCAAGCCTGGAGCCGTTCCCTCAGAACGCCGTGCTAGGCGAGACCGACTACGGCGAAGAGGAGGTCATCCTTCGCACGCTCGACTTCGACGCGCTAGAGGAAGCGCGTGCGAAGGGCCTCGCCCAGAATTGGCGGGACCGAGACCCCGAGACGTGGCGCTGGAACCCGCTACAGCGTGAAGACGAATCTGCCTGAGCGCTTCGGGTTTGCCTTTCCCCGAAGAAATCGACCCAACCGGTCGGTGAGCGCAACGACAGCGTCGCCGGTGTTCGGCGGAAGGTCGGGCTGCCCAAGCTGAAGGAGACAGCGCTTGCCCTGACCCAGATCAACCAGTGCCACCGCCGCCCCCGCCGTTAGGTCGATGGTGGTCCCGTCGTAAGTCACCTCCGTTCCCTTGATCTCGAAACCAGCACGACGCGCAAGTTCAGCGATCACCGGACTGTCTCCCGGCATTCCAACGACACCGAGCCCGTTGAGGTTGTCGGGCATCGAGCTCCCCGCCTTGGCGCCTCGGGTTAGGGCGGCAGTTGCTCGGTTGCCGAACGCGTAGCGGGTGAACGTGTGCAACGCGGACGCAATCGAAGTAGGGGCTTCATCCGGGTCGAACTCGCGAAGCAGCCGGCGATAGGGGTCGAAGGAAACCAGAGTCGGCTTCTCCGCAGACGGCACGCTAATCGTCGTGCTCGGCGACGGAGGGATCACCACGCGCTTCAGAGCTTCGCGGCCGTCGGCATAGCCCAGCAGCACCTCGGCCGTCATCCTGTAGGGCTCGCCCTCGAACGAAACTTGCAGGGTAACCGTCGAGTCGACAAACTTCGGGGCCGATACGGTTAGCTTCGGCCGGCCGGCGCGACGCAGCCACTGGTCGAAGAACCACCTCAGGTCCTCACCCGTGGACTCCTTGACGGCGGCCTCGTAATCCTCCCATTCACACCCCCGGCCGGCGGGGTGGTGGGCCACCCAATAGCGCAACGTCTCGACCATCCGCTTCGTGCCTAGCTCCGTTTCCAACGCGTCGAGAACGTAGGAGCCCTTGCCGTATCCGAGCTCGTCCGCCGAAGGGCCGATGTCAACCCCGCCCTCGGCCACCGGAGCCGCGTCCCATGCCGCAGACGTATCCGCATGCCGGATGAAGGCGAGGGCTCGCTCCTGGGCATTTCCGATCGGCACGTTGCGCTCGTAGAGTCCGCTCGAGTAGTCGGCAAAACTCTCGTTCCAGAACGAGTGGAGATAGGTATTGGGGATGATCCCGCCCCACCAGGTGTGGCTAGGCTCGTGCGAGTCTTCCGCGGGCAGCCAACCCGTCCCGTATGTTGCATACGAGTACGCCTCCAGCGCCCCGCCGCCGTAGCTCCTGGAGACCACCGCGCCATATCCGCTGAACGGAAACCTCCCAAACGTCTCGTTGTAGAACTGCAGGATCGGGGCGTAAAGCTCGGTTTGCTCCGCCTTCTCCTTGTCGGTCATGGCCTGGCTCCAGACCGAGTAACGCCGTCCGGCGATCGTCCTGTCGAACGCCTTAAAGGGCCCGGCGGTGAGGCTGTAGTAGACGACTGGGACGTCCATGCGGTACCTGAACGTCGCCTCCCGCCCGTCGTCGCTCGAGTTGACGAGCTCCCCCTGCCCTACCGCCGTCCATCCGGTGGGGACGTGGATCGCGATGTCGTAGGGCGCCGGCGCACGCGCGATCATCGGATACCAGTAGTCGTTCGTGAGGGTGGCCTCTTCCGACGTGACCGACGCCGCGAACATCGGAAGATCGACCGTTGCATGGTAGGCGACGCTAAGCGTGCCCCTGCCTGCCGGCAGGTCGAGCGCCACAATGCCGCCCGCCTGTACGAAGTCGCGCTTTCCGTTGATGGAGTCGACCCGGTATTGCGAGCCCATGCGGAAGAAGCCCAGCCCGGCCTTGCCTGCATCGAGGGTCAGTCGATCTTTGAGCACGGCGCCGTGTGTCGCCGGCTGAAATCGGACGTCGAAGCTGTGGCGGACCACGTGGATCCCCAGCGAATTCTCCTCAGGAAGGTAGCTCAGACCTTCGGGCTTGATTTCGAAAAGCAGCTCACCGGTGTCCTCGCTCGTTAGCTTGGTGGACAACACGATGAAGTGACGGTCGCCATCGATCGGATCGAGGGGCAGGGCGCTCCAGGGAAACTTCCCCACGCCGTAGGCGCCGCCCGTCTTCAACACCGAGAAGGGGCTGCGCCCGGTTGGCTTGGCGACAAGCAGCGCAGTGAGCCCGTCCGCGTCCTTCGATTCGACGAGGCGGCGAACCGTCTCCAGGTCCACGCGGCCGCCGGCCATGAGGCAAAGCGCGGCAGTGAGTATCGGCATAGCCAATCATACGTCAGCCATCCCGCCTTCCTTCCCGCCGGGTACCCTAATCCACTCGAACGGCGGAGTAGCTCAGTTGGTTAGAGCACACGGTTCATACCCGTGGTGTCGGCGGTTCAAGTCCGCCCTCCGCTACCACCTCACGGCCGAAGTTCGGGCGCGGCTTCCCAGAGTTCCTCAATCCACGGTTGATACCGGCGCCAGCGTTCGACGGATGTCTTGTAGATTCCCTGCCTCGCCTGCCATTGCGACGGTGTCGTAATCATCCTGTTCGTTCGGCCGTGCGCCATGCAGGCCTCATCCCACTCCAACCCGACAAAGTCGAGGAGCCGGCGGAGAATCGGCTCCCGATCCTCGACAAGCGCCTCGTAGTCGACCACGGTGAAGCGGTCTGGTGGGAGAACTTTGCTCCAGTGCTCGAAGAGCCGCATCTGCTGGCGCCAAAGGAAGGCGATGTTACTTGCCGAGTGGAGAAACGGGCTTGGCCCATCGAGCGCGGTCACGAATAGCGAAAGGCAATTATCCAGTGGGTTCCGCCGGCAATAGACGATTCGTGCGTTCGGCAGGAGGATATGCGCGAGCCCCGCATTCATCAGGTTCGTGGGCATCTTGTCGATCACCCGGTCGGCGCGCGGGTCGGCCAACTCGAGCCTTCGCACATATTGGCGACCGATTTCCTGGATCGTGCTCGCATCGGGCGGACCGGTATCCGGAACCCTCGGGGCATGGTCGGCAAGAAATCGAAGCTCACCCGCGGTTCCGACCTTGGGATGCGACGCGAGGATCTCCTCGAGGAGCGTCGTCCCTGAACGC
>DATGIR010000355.1:0-11694 GCA_035295605.1 Fimbriimonadaceae bacterium
AAGATATGACAGGTGTCGAGGCAGACCGCCAGGCGCTTGGGCCTGCCCGCCGCGTCGAGAATGCCGGCTAGCTGCTCGAACTTCCAGTTGAGGGCGCTCCCCTGACCGGCGGTGGTTTCCATCAGCAGCGTCACCGTCTCCGGAGAGTCGGCAAGAACCTGTTTAGCTCCCTCCACCACGCGGCCGATTCCCACCTCTTCTCCCTCGCCCATGTGCGCGCCCATGTGCGAAACGACGAACGGGATCCCGAACTGCCCGCACCGGACCATCTCCCCCGTGAGCGCCTCGATGCTCTTCTCCCGGGCTTCGGGCAGAGGCGCCGCGAGGTTGATCAGGTAGCTGTCGTGGCTCACGAGCGCCGGATTCCCGCTCTCTTCGACCGCCTTCTTGAACTCGGCGATTTTCTCCGCGTCAATCTTGGGCGACGCCCAAATCCGTGGGCTCTTCGTAAACACCTGGACCGCGGTGCACCCGATCTCCTTGCCGTCCCGCACCGCCTGGGCGATGCCCCCGCCACCCGTCGGCATATGGGCTCCGATCAGCGTCGCGGGCATGCGTCAGTTTGACCGATCACCCCGGTTCCTTAACCGTCCCAACGGGTAGAACCTTCTGCGGCATGGGTCGCTATTTGCCCGCATTCAAAGCCTACGACGTGCGCGGTATCGTGCCGACCGAAATCAACCCCGACTTGGCGTACCGGGTGGGGCGGGCCATGGCCGACCAGCTCACCGATGCCAAGACGATCTGCATCGGCTATGACATCCGCCTCAGCGGCCCGGATTTGTATAAAGCGCTGGCTCAGGGCCTGAACGAAGCCGGCCTAGACGTGGTGCATCTCGGAATGGTCGGCACCGAGATGGTCTACTTCGCCACCGCGTTTTACGGCTACGACGGCGGCGTGATGATCACTGCCAGCCACAACCCGCCCGAGTACAACGGCCTGAAGTGCGTTCGCGCCGAGAGCCGCCCGATCTCCTCCGACACCGGACTGAACGACATCGAACGCCGTGCGTACGAGCAAAAGTGGGAGCGCTCCGGAGCCGGCCAGATCATCGAGCAAGACTGCTACCACGACTTTATCGAGCACCTCCTCAGGATCGTCAAGCCGGATGAGTTGAAACCATTAAGCGTTTTGCTCGACGCCGGCAACGGCGCGGCGGGACTGGCCTTGGACGACCTGCTGCCCCACTTTCCGCTGAAGGCGACCGCACGGCTGTTCGAGCCGGACGGCAACTTCCCCAACGGCGTCCCCAATCCGATCCTCGAGACCGCTCGCGCCGGCACAGAAGCCGAGCTTCGCAAAGGGGGCTACGATTTCGGCGTCGCCTGGGACGGCGACTACGACCGCTGCTTCTTCTTCGACGAGCTTGGCAACTTCATCGAGGGCTACTACATCGTGGGGCTGCTCGCGCAGGCGATCCTTACCGCCGAGCCCGGCCACACGATCATCTACGACCCGCGCCTAACCTGGAACACCCTCGACATCGTAGAGCGCCTGGGCGGGCGGGCCGTGATCTGCAAGAGCGGCCACGCGTTCATCAAAGAGAAGATGCGGGCCGAGGACGCCACTTACGGAGGCGAAATGAGCGCCCACCACTATTTCAAGCAGCACTGGTACTGCGACAGCGGGATGATCCCCTTCCTGCTCGTCAGCCGCCTCGTCAGCCAGGCCGGCCGCTCCCTGGGCGATCTCGTCAAGGAGATGATCGCCAAATACCCGTGCTCCGGCGAGATCAATTCGAGCGTTTCGGATGTTCCTGCGGTTCTGGCCAAGGTCGAGGCGCTCTACGCCAACCTGCCCGGGGCACACGTGAACAAGCTCGACGGGCTGAGCATCGACTTCCCGACCTGGCGCTTCAACCTCCGCGGAAGCAATACCGAGCCGGTGATCCGCCTCAACGTCGAAACTCGCGGCGACCATTCCCTGATGGAAGCCAAGCGCGATGAGCTTCTTGGCCATATTCGAGCGTAGAGGCATGTGTTACGCTCTCGTTGCCCTCCTCACCACGATCATGGGATCCGACCAGCCGATCATCGCCCCCGGGGCCACCCTCCACAAGATTAGCGGTGGCTTTAGGTTCACCGAAGGCCCCGCCACCGACCGGGACGGAAACGTCTACTTCACCGACCAACCGAACGATCGCATCGTGAGGTGGAGTGTCGATGGGACTGTCGAGGACTGGATGAAGCCTTGCGGCCGCTCCAACGGCATGTGCTTCGACAAAGCGGGCAACTTGATTGCATGCGCGGACGAGCATAACCAGCTTTGGTCGATCACGCCCGATAAGCAGGTCACCGTGCTGATCAAGGATGCAGGAGGCAAGCTTCTGGACGGACCCAACGACGTGTGGATTCGGCCCGACGGCGGCATGTACCTGACCGATCCGCTCTACGCCCGCGACTACTGGACCCGCGATCCGGCCGTTCAGCAGACCGGCGAGCACGTCTGGTTCCTCTCCGCCGACCACAAAACCTTTCGCCCGGTCGTCACGGACTTCAATAAGCCCAACGGCATCATCGGAACCCCCGACGGCCACACGCTTTACATCGCCGACATCGGGGCCAACAAGACCTGGCGCTACCGGATCGAGGCTGACGGATCTCTGACCGACAAGACCCTCTTCTGCGAGCTCGGCTCCGACGGCATGACGATCGACAACCGCGGCAACGTCTATTTGACCGGCCATGGCGTGACCGTCTTCAACTCGGAGGGCAAGCAGATCGAGCACATCGACGTGCCCGAAAACTGGACGGGCAATATCACCTTCGCCGGCAAGGACCGAACCCTCCTCTTCATGACCGCGAGCACGTCGATCTACTCGATGCAGATGCTGGTGCATGGGGTCGGACCTCGGGCCGGCTGGTACCGCGGGTGACACCGGCTCGGTCCCGCCGTGAGTTCCTGGGCCAGGGGGCGCTGGCGGTCGGGGCCCTGAGCTTCGGCGGCTGGGGCGCGCTCGCCGACTACGATCTCGTCATCCTGAATGGCCGGGTTATCGACCCGGAGACCAAGCTCGACGCGATTCGCCACCTGGGTGTTCGCGGGGGCCGCATCGCCACGGTCTCGCGGCGCGAACTCCGGGGCAAGCGGACCGTCGACGCGAAAGGTTTCGTCGTTGCCCCGGGTTTCATCGATCCCATCTCGCATGGCCAGGATCTGGAGAACGACCGCGTCCAGCTACTGGACGGGGTGACGACCAAGCTCCAGATGGAGGCCGGCGTCCGGGACCTTGACGCCTGGCACGCCGCCCAACTTGGCAAGCGGATGACCAACTACGGTGCCGGCACCAGCCACACCATCGCCCGATCCGTGGTGCTTGGCGAGGGAAGGCCCTCCGAGGAAGGCGTGGCCACGGACGCCCAGGTCGCCGCTATGCGCGAGTTCGTCGACCATGGGTTGAAACGTGGCGGCCTCGGCGTTGGCTTCGGCCTCGAATACGAACCCGGATCGACCCGTTGGGAGGTCCTCGAGATGTTCCGGGTCGCGGGCACTTACGGCGCCTCCTGCCACGTTCACACCCGCTACGGCACCCTGATGGAGGAGCAGAGCAACCTCACCGCCGTCGCCGAGGTCCTAACCGCTTCCCTTATCTCCGGCGCGCCGATTCATATCGTCCACGTTCCGAGCATGGCGTTGGGGATGACCCCGCGAGTCCTCCAAGTCATCCGCGAGGCGCAGCTTAGGGGCTTCGACGTCTCCTGCGATTGCTACCCTTACCCGGCGTTCGGAACGGGCCTCGATAGCGAAGTATTCGCCGAAGGCTGGCAGCAGCGCTTCGGCATCGATTTCAAGGATCTCGAATGGGCGAAGACCCACGAACGGCTGACGCCGGAGACCTTCGCCAAGTACCGAAAGGAGAAAGGGATGGTGATCGCCTACGCGATCCCCGAGCCGGCGGTTCGCGCCGCTCTCTCGAGCCCGGCGACGATGATCGGCACCGACGGCGGCCTGAGCAACGGCGTCGGCCACCCCCGGTCGGCCGGAACCTATTCTCGCATCCTCGGCCACTACGTGCGCGAGGAAAAGCTGCTCGATCTGCCGACCGCGATCGAGAAGATGACCCTCAAGCCGGCGAAGCGATTCGAGCACAGGTGCGCGGACTTCAAGCGCAAGGGGCGAATTCAAGTGGGCGCCGACGCCGATATCGTCGTGTTCGATCCGGAAACGGTGATCGACAAAGCAACCTTCGACCAACCGGCCCTGCCCTCGGCGGGCTTCCACCACGTCTTCGTGAATGGCGAACCCGCGGTGGCCGACGGTCGGCTCGTCGAGGAATCGAGGATGGGGCGCCCGATGAGAGCGCCGCTCACGTAATCACAAGCCACAAGCCGCCATCCTCCATCCTCCATCAGAGGTACCTTCTAAGGCTCAATGGCAGCTAAGACCAGGGTCGCGGTCGTTGGCGCGAGCGGGTATGCCGGCGCGGAAGTCGTCCGGTTGCTCGCGTCCCATCCCAGCGCGGAGGTCGTATGCGTCACCTCCAGCCGTACCCCTGGCCGTCGCCTTCAGGAGGCCTGCCCCTGGCTTAACACCGATCTTGTCCTCGAGCCGTTCGACTGCGCGATCGACTGCGAAGTCTTCTTCCTGTGCCAGGAAGCCGGCTTTGCCGGCGAGATGGCGCCGATTCTGAGCAGCCGGGCAAAAGTGATCGATCACTCCGCCGACTTCAGGCTCATGGACTCCGACGTCTACGAGCGAATCTACAAGCAGCCGTGGCGCGGCGGCGCCGTCCATCCGCGGGCGCCCTACGGGCTCCCGGAGCTCGTCGACCGAAAGGCGATTGCCGCCGCAACCGTCGTCGCCGTTCCCGGTTGCTATCCAACCGCCGCGCTCCTCGGCCTGATGCCGCTCATTCGGGCAGACCTCGTTTCGGGCACCCCGGTCATCGATGGCAAGTCCGGCGTCAGCGGCGCCGGACGTTCCAAAACCGACACGGATTACACCTTTAGCGAGCTGGACGGCAGCCTGAAACCCTACGCCGCCGTCGGCCACCGGCACACGCCCGAGATCGAGGATATGATCGGCCGGCGCGTTCGTTTCACACCCCACCTCCTACCCATCGCCCGCGGGATGGAGATCACGTCCTATGTGCCCGTCGACAACGTGAACTCCCGCGAGCAACTGCACCAACTCTTTGTGGCCGCGTACAAGGACGAGCCGTTCGTCCACGTTCAAACCCAACCGCCCGCGACCAAACAGGTCTTGGGTTCGAACTCGTGCGTCATCTCGGTAGATTACGATGAGCGAACTCAGATGGCGGTGGTCATGAGCGTGATCGACAACCTCGGCAAAGGCGCCGCCGGGCAGGGCATCCAGAATCTGAACATCATGCTCGGCCTCCCTGAGACGACCGGGCTTCCGGTTCACGGGGTTTGGCCGTGATCCCCTCCGGCTTCCAGTTCGCGGGAGTCCGCTGCGGGCTCAAGAACAAGCGCAACGACATCGGCCTGCTGGTCAGCGACCGGCCGGCGCGGGCGGCCGGGGTGCTCACCACCAACCAGGTTCGGGCCGCGTGCGTGGAACACACCCGCGGTGTTCTCGCCAACCACACGCTGCAGGCGGTGGTCGTCAACAGCGGCAACGCCAACTGCTGCACCGGCGAACAGGGCGCGCGAGACACCGCTCGAATGGCGGAGCTGGCCGCCAGCGCACTTGGCATGGAGGCGGTCAATGTCGCCGTCGCGTCTACCGGCGTCATCGGCCAGCTCCTCAATATGTTCAAGGTTGAGCAAGGAATCTCTGATGCATCGCAGAAACTAGGCGTCGATCCTCGCCCGTTCATGGACGCGATCCTCACCACCGATCTGGTCGAGAAGAAGGCCGAAGCCCAGATGGCGTCGGGCCCGATCGTCTTCGGCGTAGCGAAGGGCTCCGGGATGATGCAGCCGAATATGGCCACGATGCTGGCCTTCGTGGCCACCGACGCCGATGCCTCCCACCTCGACCTTGACGCGATCGTGAAGCGTGTCGCCGACCAAAGCTTCAACTGCATGACCGTCGACGGCGACACGTCCACCAACGACATGTTCCTCGTTCTGGCCAACGGCGCTTCTGGCGTCCAACCCTCGGAACTAGAGTTCGAGACAGCCCTTGGGGAGGTCGCGATTTCGCTCGCGAAGCAGATCGCCCGCGATGGAGAGGGCGCCACCAAGCTCATCGAGGTCGTCGTGAAGGGCTCGGAGGATCCGAAATCCATTGCCCGGACCATCGCCAACTCACCCCTGGTGAAGACGGCGATGTTCGGCTGCGACCCCAACTGGGGCCGCGTGCTGATGGCCGCCGGACGTGCGGGCGTTCCGTTCGATCCGGGCAAGGCCCTCCTCACCCTAACCGCCGCCGACGAGGATCATGTCCTCTTCGCCAACGGCGCCCCAGCGCCGTTCGATCCCAAGCGCGTCTCGAGCGCCCTCAAGGGCGACTACGTGCGGATCGAGCTCGATCTCGGAGCGGGTGAGGAGGCGACGATCTACACGTGCGACTTCGGTTACGGCTACGTGCGGATCAACGCCGAGTACCACACCTAGTTTCCACGAACTCCACCAACCGCCCCACGTAAGCCTTGGGATCGTGCTCGTAGCAGTTGGCGTGGACAGCACCCGGTATGAGCCAATACTCCCCGCCGGTGACGCCCGCCAGTTCTTCGCCTTGCTTGGGCAGCACCAGCCTGTCGTCGCCGGCCTGGATGATCAGGGCGGGCCTTCCCTGCCAGAGCATCGCCGGGCGAGCGGGCACCACGTCGACGACTCGCCTCCCGCTCCGCCACTGGGCGAACCAAACCACTGGCCGGAAGATCACGCTTCCACCTGGCAACGACCGGTTGAAGAACTGCTCCACGGTTGGCGCCAACTCCGCATAGGCAGACTCGGTGACAATCCCGTCCACCGGCGGGTCCGACACGACCGACAGCCAACTTGCCGCACCCCCCATTGAAACACCGTAGAGGATCACCTTCGGATGGTCGGGCCGCTTCGAGCGCACCCACCGAACCGTATCCAGCAGAGTTCGAGATTCGGTGACCCCAAACCCAATTCGAGGCTCTGGAGAGGCATCCTGCCCCGGCATGCACGGCACGACCGTCGCGTACCCGTGGGCGATCAAGTCGCGCGCAAGGTCGCTAAAGCTGCTTCGCACGCCGCCGTTGCCGTACGCCATTACAAACACGACCGGCGCCGAATCGATATTCTTGCTCACCCAAGTCGGGTTCGGCCCTCCCTTCGTCTCGATCATCGCGTCGTTGTCGAAATCGGGCAACGGGCCGGCCGCCTCCCGTGGCGGGGAGAGGTACTGCCCGGACAGGTACCAGCAAACGGCGATGTAGGCCAGAAAGAGCCCTACAACGAAGTAGACCAATCGCCTAAAGCGTCGCTTCCGCCGCATCGACCGCATTGCTGAGCAGCATCGCCACCGTCATCGGTCCCACGCCTCCGGGAACCGGCGTAATCCAGGAGGCAACCCGAGCAAGCTGCGCGAACTCGACGTCGCCGACGTCGCCCTGGCGCCCCTCGACCCGGTTGTAGCCGGCATCGATAACGACCGCGCCGGGTTTTATCCAGTCCCCTTTCACCATCTCCGGGCGGCCGACGGCGGCAACCAAGACGTCCGCCTCCCGGCACAACTCAGGCAGGTCCTGGGTCTTCGAGTGGGCGATGGTGACCGTGGCGTTCGCCCGCAACAGCATCAGCGCCATCGGCTTGCCGAGGATGATGCTCCGCCCGATGACAACCGCCCGCTTGCCGCTCAGCTCGACGCCGTAATGCGACAGCAGCGTCATGATCCCAAGCGGCGTCGCACATCGAAAGCCGGGCAGGTCCGAGACGAGCATGCCCAACGACTGCGGGGTGAGGCCGTCGACGTCCTTTTTTGCTCCGAGCTCCACCAGCGCCGCCGGTTCATCCAGGTGCTTGGGCAGCGGGTGCTGGATCAGAACGCCATGCACCGCTGGGTTCGCGTTGAGCTCCCGAATCTTGGCGATCAACGCCTCTTGCGTCGTCGAAGCGTCGACCTCGTAGCTCTCGCCGGCGATACCCGCCTTTTCGGCCCATCGGCGCTTCATCGTCACGTAAGCTACGCTCGAGGGGTCCTGGCTGGCCACGACGACATCCAGGCGAGGCACGACGCCTCGAGCTCGCAACGCACTGACCCGCTCGGCCAATGTAGCCCGCGTCGCTTGCGAAAGCGCTTTACCGTCCAGAATCTCCGCGCTCAACTGTTCTTCTCGGATCGCAACGTCCATCCACCCACCTTCAACAGCTTTCTCGCCTCCGCTTCGTCAACCTCAACCACCTCGACCTCCGGCGGCGCCTCCGGCTCGGGCGCATCCTCCGCCAACTCCTTGGCCTCCGCCGAGCTCCAGGATGCCTTCGGCGAGTCCAGAAGCAGCTTGCCCAACACCCCGTTCACAAACTTGCCGCTCTCGGCGGTCGAATACTTCTTGGCGATCTCGACGGCTTCGTTCAAGGTGACCGCAGGCGGCACTTCCGGCAGATGGAACAGCTCGTACGCGGCGATGCGCATCACATTCCGGTCGATGGCGGCGACTCGCTCGAGGGAGTAGTCGGTGATCAGAGCCGCCAGGCGGTCGTCCAGATCGCGCTGCTCGCTGCGCACGCCGCGCACAAGTGTCGTCGCGAACTCCGCCAGCTCCTCGGGCAGAACGGTCTCATCGAGCGTCTCCGCCAGAGCCTCGTCGGCGGTGATGTCCGAGAGTTCGACCTGGTAGAGAACGCTGAGTGCCGCTTCGCGCGCCTTCCTCCGGGAACGCGCGGACATCCCGGCTACTCCGAGCCCTCGGCCAGGAAGTTAGGCACGAAAGCCGTCGTGAAGTTGCCGGCCTGATAGCTGGGGTGGGCCACGAGCCGTTCCATGAACGGAAGGTTGGTTTGGATTCCCCCGATCCTGAAATCGTGCAGGGCGGCTTGCAGCCGGCTAACGGCTTCCTTGCGGTCGGCGCCGGTCACGATCAG
The DNA here is from genome assembly GCA_035295605.1 of Fimbriimonadaceae bacterium. Classification (GTDB taxonomy): domain Bacteria; phylum Armatimonadota; class Fimbriimonadia; order Fimbriimonadales; family Fimbriimonadaceae; genus DAIDHV01. The sequence continues at coordinate 8,965 of DATGIR010000355.1, forward strand.
CTTCGCTAGAAGCGGATCGTAAAACGGGCTCACCGCGTAGCCGGCGTAGCAGTGTGTCTCCATTCGAACGCCGCGACCTCCCGGCGCCCGCCACTCGGTGATACAGCCGGTGCTGGGGGCAAAGTCGTTATCCGGATCCTGGGCTGTGATTCGCGCCTCGATCGCGTGCCCGGAAAGTTCGATGCCCTTCTGGCGTAGCTGCAGGCGCTGGCCGCTGGCGATCTTGAGCATGAGGTGGACCAGGTCCAGGCCGGTGACCTCTTCGGTGACCGGGTGTTCGACCTGGAGCCGCGTATTCATCTCCAGGAAGTAGAACGAGCCCTTCGCATCGACCAGAAACTCCACCGTGCCCGCGTTGGTGTAGCCCACCGCCTGGGCAACCTTCACTGCCGCGCGCCCCATCGCTTCGCGGGTCTTGGCAGGGAGCCTTGCATCCGGGGCTTCCTCGATCATCTTCTGATGGCGCGGGTTTTGCACGGAGCACTCGCGCTCGCCGAGGTGGACCATGTTCCCGTGCTCGTCTCCGAGGACTTGAATCTCGACGTGCCGGGGCTCGAGCACGCACTTCTCGACCAGCATCTCGCCCGAGCCGAAGCTGGCCTGGGCCTCTGCCGATGCCATCTTCCACATCTTGGAGAGCTCGTCGGGCGAGTCGACGCGCCGGATTCCGCGGCCGCCGCCACCGGCGACCGCCTTTAACAAGATCGGGTAGCCGATTTCAGCGGCAACCGTAAGCGCCTCGGTATCGGATGCGACCGGGCCGTCGGATCCCGGAACCACCGGGCATCCAGAGGCGATCGCCGCCGCCTTCGCCTTGGCCTTGTCACCCATCGCCTCGATCGCCGCAACCGGCGGTCCGATGAACTTCACCCTAAGCGCGTCCAGGGCCGTCACGAAGTGCGCGCGTTCGCTGAAGTAGCCGTACCCGGGGTGCACGGCCTCCGCGCCCGAGATCTGGGTGGCCATCAGGACGTTCGCCAGGTTGAGGTAGCTGTCCGTGTTGCTCCCCGCGCCGACGCAGATGGCCTCATCCGCCAGCGCGACGTGGTTGCTTTCCCTGTCCGCCTCGCTGTAGATGGCCACGCTCTTCACGCCGAGCTCACGACAGCCGCGAATGATGCGGCAGGCGATCTCGCCCCGGTTCGCGATGAGGACCTTCTTGAACATCAATACTTGCCGTGCCCGGGGTGCGGGCACTTGACGGTTCCCGTCTGCGGATCGTAGATATACGCCTCATGGCCGATCGGGCAGTGGAGCAGTGAATCGGGGGCGTTGATCTCACTGAGCGAGGCCGGCGGCTTGTCGTCGGCATCCGCTTCGCGAACCTGAATCATCTGTCGAATCTGGCTCAGGTTTTCCCGGCACACGTCGTCTTGGGCTTCCGCCTTCACGAGGCCGGGAACCGTGGTGCCCTTGCCGTCAGCGCGCGGCGAACCGCCCTGCATCATGATGCTGCCGCAGCCGCCCTTCATGAAGACCACGAGGAGGATGAGAATGATCGCAACCGTGATCAGGGTGCCGATCATCGCCGAGCCGCGCTTCATTCCGGCTTCACCTTCAAGAGGGGCTGCCCGAACTCGACCGGAGCGCCGGAGGCGATGAGAACCTGCTCGACCACCCCTTCCGACTCCGCGAGCACCTCGTTCGGAATCCCGAGGGCAGTGACGATCCCGATCACGTCGCCGTTCGAGATCGAATCGCCCTTCTTCACCGGTTTTGGCGCCGGGCTGAAGTAGCCGACCAGGGGGCTTCTAATCTCGGTTATGCCCTCGGCGGCGGGCTCGGCCGCGTCGGCTGCGGCCGACTGCCTCGTTCGAGCGCCGCGCGCCAGTTCGGCGGAAAAGCGGATGTTCGGTCCTTCCAGCTCCACCGAGGCGAAGTCGGCTTCGCGGGCGACCGTTAGAGCGTGGCGCACCAGGGTGAGGTCATCCGCCATCGCGTGAGAGTGTACTACGCGGCCTACCAGCGGATAAGGTTGGCGCCCCAAACGAGTCCGGCGCCGAAGCCGACGGTCATCACCACCATTCCCTCCCGTAGACGGCCGCACTCGACGGCCTCGGCGAGGGCAATCGGCACCGAGCCGCCGCTCGTGTTTCCGTACTTCTCGACGTTGACGAACACCTTGCTTTCGGGCAGGTTCAGCCGCTTGGCGGCGGACTCGATAATGCGGAGGTTGGCCTGGTGGGGCACAAAGAGATCGACGTCGTCTGCGGTCATTCCGGCTTCGTCGAGGACTTTGCAGCACGCGTCCGGCATTGCGGTGACCGCGAACCGGTAAACCTCGGAACCGGCCATATAGATCTTCGTGCGGCGGTTCACCGCAATTTGGCTCCCGTGCGGAAATCTCGAGCCGCCGGTTTCTATGTCGATGAACCTGGCGCCGTTTCCGTCCGAAAGGAGGACCGTCTTCAAGACCCCGCGATCCGTGTTGCTCTTGCCCTCGACCAGCACCGCTCCGGCCCCGTCCCCGAACAGCACGCAGGTGCTCCGGTCGGTCCAGTCGACGTACTTCGTGAGGGTGTCTCCGCCCACGACGACCGCATTGCGAACCTGGCCCGACTCGATCATGCACGACGCGACCGTCAGCGCATAGATGAAACCGGCACACGCGGCGCCGATGTCGAGGGCGCCCGCATTGACCGCCCCGATCGCCCCCTGGACGATACAGCTCACCGACGGGAAGGGCATGTCGCCCGTCACCGTCGCGCAGATCACCAGGTCGATCTCTTT
>DATGIR010000356.1:0-4074 GCA_035295605.1 Fimbriimonadaceae bacterium
GCCCGCCTCGCGCAGGAGGCAGATGACGCGCTGCGCCTTGCCGAGCGCATAGGCGCCGACCAGATGCGTGCGCTCGGGAAACTGCTCGACCGACTTCAGCAGCTTGCCGATTTCTTCCGTATCCGGAGGATGTCGGAAGACCGGCAGCGCGAAGGTCGCCTCGGTGACGAAGACGTCGCAAGGCACGACCTGGAACGCCGGGCAGGTCGGGTCGCGACGGCGCTTGTAGTCGCCGGAGACGACGATGGTAAGCCCCTGCCAGCGCACCACCACCTGCGCCGATCCCAGCACGTGGCCGGCGGGAACCAGGCTCACCTCGACGCCATCGCGGACGAGCGTCTCGCCATAGCGCAGCGGCTGCGCGCGGCCGGCGAACCCCTCTCCGTAGCGCACCGCCATGATGTCCAGCGTCGCGTGCGTCGCCAGCGCCAGCGCGTGGCCGCTCCGGGCGTGGTCGCCATGTCCGTGGGTGATGACGGCCCGCTCGACCGGCCGCACGGGGTCGATGAAGAAATCGCCCGGCGGGCAGTAGAGGCCCTCGGGCCTGGGGCAAAGCAGCGCTTCGGGGCGGATGCTCATCACCGCCAATATAGGGAAGCGCCGGCGCCATCCTGTCAGCAGCCGCGGCGGCCTTGCGAGGCGCGGCGCCCGTCGCTAGCTTCCGCCGCCCTCACGCGCCGGCGATCGGAGAGGTGGCTGAGTGGTTGAAAGCACCGCACTCGAAATGCGGCATACTCGCAAGGGTATCGGGGGTTCGAATCCCCCCCTCTCCGCCACGGTTGATTGCAACCCGTTGCACCGAACACGGTGTTGATAAAATTAGGGTTCTGGCGGTAGCCTCTGCTACAAAGGGTGTTACAGAAGGCCCTAACAGAGGTTCGTGTAGGGGTTGATGTGAAGCGCGTTAGGAAGGTCGAGTTCCTGTATGATCGGCGCGGGACGTACTACTTCCGTCGCGCCGTCCCGGCGGATGCTCGGGACCGGTTTGAGGGACGTCGCGAGGTAGTCGCATCGCTGGGAACGAGCGATCTTTCCGAGGCGCGGCACAGGCTCGCGGCACGACTCGGCGACTTTGACCGATGCCTCGCGATGGCGCGTGGCGTGCGCGACCCTACTGCGCTGCCACCCAGGAGGCGGCCAGAGCCATCGCGGGAGGATGTTGAACGTGCAGCCAGGACGTGGATGAAGGAGAGGCTTTCGAGGGAGCACGTCGACTACTTCGATCGTGATGTCGAGGGAGCTCAGCGACACGGGGACCTCGAGACGTACGCCGAGGTTGTCGCCGCGAGGTTGAAGCCCGGCGGGGGTGGCGCTGACCTCACCACGCGGTGGGTTGCCGAACACATCCGCGAGGCGAACTCATGGACGTTTGAGCTAGACAGCCCTATCGGCCGCCACCTCCTTCGATGGGTGAGTTTCGCCCAAGCAGAGTTCGCCCGACGCGCTGCAGACGAGATCGACGGCAAGCCTCTCCGCGTGCACGACGACCGCTTTTTGGAAGCTGCCTTCGCCGAAGATCGACGCCGCAGCGCGCGCGAGCTGGAGCCTGTGTCACTCCTCAGCTTATTTGAGCGCTACGTAGCGGAGCGCAGGCCCCGACCGGCCACTGTCAAGGCCTGGAGCCGTCACGTCCGCGCATTTTGTGCCTTCGTCGGACACGACGATGCCACGCGCTTTCTCCCCGAGGATGTTGTGGCCTGGAAGGATCATCTCCTCGGCACCCCAGGGAGCGTAACGCGGAGTGCCCGCACGGTTAACGACACTTACCTTCCCGGCCTCCGCGTCGCGTTTGGCTGGGGGATCGAGAACCGCAAGGTCATCTTCGACCCGACTCGCGGCGTTCGCGTTCGAGTTCCACGAAAGGTCGAAAACCGTGGGAAAAGCCTGACCGACGAAGAAGCGAGGTTGATCCTGAAAGCGTGCTTGGCGCCGGCACCGCCTCGCATGTCTGAAGCGTCGAAGCGAGCACGGCGATGGGTGCCGTGGCTTTGCGCTTACACAGGTGCGCGGGTCAATGAGATGACGCAGCTTCGCGCGGAGGACGTAGTTCAGCTCGGGGACATATGGGCCGTGCGGATTACACCAGAAGCGGGTTCGACGAAGACGGGGATGCCTCGAACGGTCCCGCTTCACGCGCACCTTGTGGAACAGGGTTTCGTCGAGATGGCGAGGAAATGCTCGGGTCCCTTGTTCTACGAACCGCAGCGCCACCGAGGCGGCGGGGACGGCAATCCGCAATACAAGAAGGTCGGCGAACGCCTCGCTGCGTGGGTCAGAAGCATCGGTGTCAACGATCCCCATGTCGCCCCGAACCACGGCTGGCGTCACCGGTTCAAGGACAGAGCTTGGGCCTGTCGCATGGACCCGGAGAGCCGAGATACCATTCAAGGGCATGCACCGAGTACAGAGGGGCGCAGGTATGGGAAAGGCGGGCCTCCGCTGTCGGTCCTCGCGGAGGAGATGATGCGTTACCCGCGCGAGGTCGGCTGACCGACTAGTGTCCCTACGCCTTTTGGTCGCCGCACATCGAGCAACTGAGTTGCAGAACGTGCGCGGAGCCTTGTGCGAGCACCGAAATTCCCACGGTGTCACGCGCGCGTGCTTCGCAGCGGGCAAAGGTAAGTCACTGACGCTGCCTAGTTTCTCGCCGGGTGGGGCCAAGCGACACAAAGACGAAGTAACGACGGGGCCGTTAGTTGCGGTGAACGCAAGTGGTTGTAAGGTGGATCGTCGTTTGGAGTGTGTCGCGTTGTTTGTTCAGTTTTTGCGGACCGCCGCGTCAAAGCCGGGGTTCGTGGCGCTGGTTGCGGGTGCGGTCGTGGCCGCCGGCTCTCAGGGGCCAGCGAGGGCGGCGGACGTCCAAGCTAGCGTTCCGGACAACATCCAACCCACCGTTCTGGCCGCCGTGCCAAGCGTCAAGGCTATCCTCAACAGTGACCTACTCGACTACCAGTCCGCGAGGTTCAAGGACGTCACGGCGTTCATGGTCACAGACCGGCGCGGCAACGTGGTCACCACGTTCTGCGGGGAAGTGAACGCGAAGAACCGGTTCGGTGGTTACACGGGGTGGACGGGGTTCTACGTCCACGTGCACGCGGACGAACCCGGCCGGGACGACTCGCACTTCAGTGAAGTGGTCGGCTCTACCGGGCAGGATTTCGGGTGCCCCGCGCCCAACTCTACGTCCGACTATCTCTCCAAGCTGATCGCCTGGAGCTCTTAGAAGCGACGCCGCCTATGGTGGAGGCGTTTGCAGCATCGCGGGGAGCCAGCGCCTAGCGGGTTCAGGCCTAGAGCCCGAGCGCCCCGCGTTCGAGCACTTCCCCGTTGCGCAGTTCACGATCCAGCGTAATCGCTTCGCCTGAGCCGTAGCGCCCGAGCAGCGACAAGCTTGCTCGGTTAGCCTCGCCTCGAGACGGGTGCTCGATCACGTGGCCGACCTCGTAGCCGCCTTTCACCTTCTTGACGGTGAACGCGAAGTGACGGCGGACGGGCCGCCGCTCAGCAGTTTTTGGCGTGCGCACGGGAACGTTCATTCCCGACTACATAGAGCGCCTGTGGATAAGTTTGGAGTCGGCGGCGAAGCCCCCGCGCAGACCCATCGGACGGAGCGCGGCCGCGCGGTGGCTACCCTGTGACCCACATCGCCAACGGTGAGGTCCTGCCGCAGGTTGCTAGCGCCTAGAGCGGCCGACGCCGGCTCAACCGACCCTGGCCACGCGCGCGAGTTTCAGCGCGTCCATCCCGGCTCGGATTTGCATAGGCTGAGTTTCGCCTGATGTCCCCCTAACGTGCTCGATTTGGGCTAGTCCTCGTCGGGGGCGCGCATCGGCTGGTAGATGTTCATGCCCCAGAACTTGGCGTGAAACTCCACGAACCCCGCGCAGCCGAGCCGCCGGCAGCGCGCCTTGCGGTTCCACAGGCTCGTTCTCGGTCCGCTCACGCGGGCCACAAGCCTTAGATCGACCGGCATCTTGAGATCGCACTTGGTGCAGACCGAAATGACCTCGATATGGTCGCGCAGCAGATCGCTCACGGTCTCGGAGCGTCGCCGCCAGTCGCGGGGAGTCAGAC
>DATGIR010000357.1:0-7064 GCA_035295605.1 Fimbriimonadaceae bacterium
ACTCCGAAAACAGGCACGAGCAGTTGCTCGCAACCCTCGATGCGATACTCCACTGAGAGCCTCGCGCCGTAACGTTCCCGTTCGATCTCCACATATCCTTTGACGGCCTCGATCTCCTTGGCGAGGGTGTGCGGCTTGGAGAAGTCCGCCTCCAGCGCCTGGCGCATGAGGCCTCCCAGCCGGATGACCGCCCGCGAGGCCCGGTCCGGGGCGCTGTTGCACAGCGCCGCGATCGAGCCGAGCGCATTGTACAAAAAGTGCGGCTGCACCCGGGAGCGCAACGCCTTGAGTTGCGCCTCGGTCGCGAGCCGTCTGGCCTCGCCCACCTCTCGCCGGTGCACCTCGGCCTCAGCGCGTACTTGGGCATCCCGGACAACGACCCAGAGCAAAACCACGCCGAAGGCATTGGCCGGAAGCGTCCAGGGCGAGCGCACGCTCGCCTGGGTGCTCGAGATGCCGTGTGCAGCCAATACTCCCAGCGCTTGCGCGATCCCCGCAGCCAACGCTGGCAATGCGATGTGCCTTGCGGTTGCCTTTGGAACGACCGCAAGAATCGGGACCGTTACCGCGACCTGAATCGACATCGCGAGCGCGGTCTGAGGGCTCCGTAACAAGAAGCCGGCCGAGATCGTGATGAGCGCCGCGATTGCGCCGGCCGGCCAGGAAACGAATGCTGTGGCGCATGCGCATGCCAGTGTGTGCGAAGCGTACGGAAAGCGCGCGCTCGGGAACACCGCTTCTGAAGCACCCGCAGCTCCGAAGATCAAACCCGACACGATGGGGCTGGCAAAGACCCGCTCGAACGGTCCGCGGACGAGCAAATAGGCCGTGGCGACGAGAACGCACGTGTCCTCCAGAAATGAATTGACGGTGACTATCGGCCAACTATGGCCGATACGGCGCCGGAGACGGCTGGGCAGGCTACTCCGCACCGCATGGCACCCACCCGGCCCCAATTCGCCGATGAACCGGTCGAATCGGCGCATCCTAGCCGATTCCCCGGCAGTCTTCTGGCTAAGGAAAGTAGGAAGTGCATGTCCGTTGCATGTACGCTATGCGCCCAAGGAGCGGGTTCCGGTGAACGTGAAGAGCTGCATTCCCATCGCGGTCGTAAGCTTTGCGCTCCTCTCGTTTGGTCTCCTCGATGCCGGCGCCCAGAAGACGGCGAAGGCTAACCCCCACCAATCGGGCCAGGCGATCGTCCCGCCGGGGGCGGACGAGGTCGCCTGCTGCAGCAAATGCCACACTGCCGGTTGCCCGATGCCGCACGCCGAGCGGGTGAAGGTTGGGTGGCCGGTCAACGGAAGGGTCAACCTCGCCAATGGCGCCGTCACCTGTAGTTCATGCCACACGCCCGGATTCCGGCATCGCGGCGACGCGTTCCTCGCGCGTGACCAAAAAGGCCTTTGCTCTCCATGCCACTACGGCCCCCACGTGCTGCCCAACGCACACCCGTTTGGGACCCCGTGCCAGTCTTGCCACACCGAGCCCAAGGTGAACTTGGTCGCCGGCCGGCCCGCCGCCAAGTCGATGACGGGCGATATCAACGGCGAATGCCTGCGGTGCCACTACGACGGTCCGATTACCCATCCCGTGGGCGTTTCCAACTCCAAGAAGGCGGCCCCGGATCTGCCGCTCGCGAAGGACGGCACCATCACCTGTGTCACCTGCCACTTCGGGCACAGCTCCCAGAACGTTCACGGCCGGCTGCTGCGCAAGGACAACCGCCGCGGCGCCCTGTGCCTGAGCTGCCACGAAGACCTCTGACGACTTCCTCTCCAGGCAAAGAAACCCATGAGTGTTCCCAATCGCCGACGTTTCAAGAGCCACCTCGTGAACCACGAGCTCCGGCTTCGTCTGGTCATCGACGACATGCTCTTCGCGCTTGTCGCCGCCCTTGCCGCCATCGGCATCCTCTACTGGTTGAGCAACCGCGAGATCGGCGACTCTCTTTGGTCGGCCCATCTCTCCATAAAGGAAACGAAGGAGCTTCTCGACAACGGAATCAAAGTCGCCGGCTTGGTCACCTTTGTGGCTGTGCTCATCTTCGGCTTCTGGTCGATGCTCGACGCGCATCGAATCGCCGGCCCCGCCCACCGTCTCAAGCTCCTGCTCGACGACATCGCCGCCGGTAACCTGACCCACGAGATTCAGTTCCGCAAGCGTGACGAGTTTCAGGAGCTTGCGGCATCAGCCGACGCCTTGGTCGAGAGCTACCAATTTCGCGTGCAGCGGCTCCAAACCCTCGCCGGTTCGATCGAGGCGGCTGCCGGCGGCGACCCTGAGCTTGCCAAGCTTGCCGCGGAGCTCAAGGCCGAGTTGGCCGATTTCAAGCTGCCCGAGGCCGGCGCGTGAAGCCGCGCCTAGCCTGTACAACCCTCCTCTTCTCCACGCTGGGCTCACACGGGTTCGCCGCACCGACGGGCCTCAACACGATCCCAACCACCGACCTGGTCCAGCTCAGCAACTGGATCTTCGGCGTTCAAAATGGCAACGTCAGCTTCACAGGAACCCCCTTCTATCGCATGCCCGCCTGGATCGGCCAGAGCCAATATGGGGTGAGTTCGCTGGTGGAGGCGGGCGTCGATTACTTCCAGACTCCGGACACCCTCCACAACGTGGCCGTTTTCAACGCCAAGGCGCTCCTCATGGCCGAGGACGACACCCACCCCAACATCGCCGCCGGCGTCCTCAATGTGGCGCCGGGCCAAGCGCCCAGCTACTACGTGACCCTATCGAAGACCCTCAACTACGATCAACAGCAGGAGGAGCGCTTCAAGGCCCACCATCGACGCAACCGGAAGCTGTTGGGCCGCCGCGCCCACGTAGGGCTCATGCTGGACGGCAAAGGCATCCTTCAGCCGTTCACCGGTACCGACCTCCAGATCAGCGAGAGCCTTGTCTTCCAGGCTGACTGGATCAACGGCTCCGGGAACGCCACCACTGCCGGTCTCAGCTACGTCCTTCCGGATCAAAAGACCGTCCTTACTCCGGCGCTGCTGCTGAGCAACGATACGCATCGCCTCGGCTTCTCTCTGAGCCTGACCCGCCAATTCCCCTGAACAAGCCATGAAACCCTCCCGACAGCCTGAAATGAAAGTCAAGTGTCAGATCACCGGCGAAGAGCTGCCCCTCGATCGGGCCGTACCCGTCGATCTCATTCGCGAATCGCTGATTCCGACCCTCAAGCAGGCCTGCCCGAGCCTGGATCCGAGTGGCTACATCAGCCTCGCCGAGCTCGACGCGGCTCGAATGAAGCATGCCGAGGAGATGGCCCAGCGGGACGTGGACGAGCTCACCGACCTACGGAAGGAGGTCGCAAAAAGCTTGGTGCAGCAGCAAACGATCACCAAGAACCTCGAGAAGGAGTGGGAGGGCAAGGAAACCCGCGGCGAGAAGATCGCCGACAAGGTCGCCGCGTTCGGTGGAAGCTGGACCTTCATCATCCTGTTCGGCGTCCTGCTTCTCCTCTGGATGGGGGTTAACACGACCTTCCTGCTGGCGAAGCCCTTCGACCCGTTCCCCTACATCTTCTTGAATCTGATCCTCTCGTGCCTTGCCGCCATCCAGGCGCCGGTCATCATGATGAGCCAGAACCGGCAGGAATCCCGTGACCGATTACGCAGCGAGAACGACTTTCAAACCAACCTCAAGGCCGAACTCGAAATCCGCCACATCAACGAGAAGCTCGACAAGATGCTCAACGATCAGTGGAAGCATCTGCTGGAGATTCAGCAGATGCAGATGGAGATGATCGAAGAGATGGGCAAAACGCGGCGCTGACTACCGCACGTTTGAAACCACAACCTGCGTGACGTCAAACGGCACCGGGTTTTGCGACTGGTCGATGAAGACTGCAAACCAACCACTTTGGCTCGGCTGCATGACCGCCATGATGTGGCCGTTCGAGGTGCTGAGAATTTGAAACGCGGTTTGGCTCGCGCCGATACGTACGGTCACGTTGAGTGAGTGGTCCTGGCTGTTCGCCACCGAGAAGTCGACCACGAAGGGAACATTGGCCTGCGCCATGTGATTCACTTGGACCGTCGAGTTCTGCCTGTTGAGCAGGGTGATGGTGTTCGCGATGGGCATCCAGGTACACCCGACGGTTTCGAAGGACGTGTTTGGCGTGTAAGGGTGCCTCGGTGTGATCGTCCACACGCCACTTGTTCCCGAGGAGGCGCCCGGGCGGCCCTGGTTCCTTCCGCCTCGCGCCCTCCCTGGAGTTAGCCCTGCGTTGGCGACAATCGATGCGATCTCTGACTGACTCAGGGGGGGAACGGGCTTCGACTCGCCGCGCGATTTCGGCCGAGTCGGCTTGACATTCCTGAACACAGCGACGTTTGAAGCGGGCTTTCCTCCGCGCTGCCCGGCGGCGGCGATTCCAAACACGAAGAGGAGCGAGACGGCAAGCAAGTTCGAAAACCTCATGGCGCCATTCTAGCCAAACCTTTTCTTACTGTATTTTGATTACCCGTTGAGTCCGCGTACCGTTCTGCCGAGAATTCTCGGTGGGGTGTAGCAAAGGCGCATGGAACTTCCATTGGCAGTGGGTGCCGAGGTCCGGCTGATCTCGCTTGGCGGGTCGACGCCGGTCGTCATCAAGGGCAACGTTTTGAGCTTGGAGCCGCTCCAGCTCGAGACCACGTTCGCGGCTGCCGCGCACGTGCGCGAGAACGAAGATGTGCTCGTCGTGCGCCAAACGCCCGATCAGGTTTGGCGGATCGCCTCCGAGTTCAAACGGGCTTACTTCGAAGACGAACGATGGATCTGCGAGCTCGAGCCGACCCGTTCGTGGATGATCGACCGCCGGGGCGCGCCCCGCTTCTCCGTGGACGTACCAATCGAAATTGGGTTTGTGACCGACGAAGAAGGGGAGCCGATCTACCGCGTGGCCCAAGGCACCGTCGAGAACATGTCCGTCACCGGCGCACGCGTGCGTGTCGACACGGACATTCCGCCCGGCGCGCTGCTTCACGTAACGTTTCAGATGCAGTACGAGCTCGAAGTCAAGGCTCTTGCCGTGACCGAGTTCAGGCTGCAGGAAGGCACAAGCGTCGGAATCTGTTTCGTCGAGTTCCTCGAGGACGGCCAGTACCACCTCCACGAGTTCCTCGGCAAGCAAGCCGCTTAACCGACCTACGACCCTACGACCCTACGACCCTACCCGTGGTTGTTGACCACCGGCGGCCCAACCGGCATGTTCGGCGCTTGGGGCGGGGCGGCCTGACCGCTCGCGGGCGGTTGGGAGGGTGAACCCGCAGGCTGCGCCGACGCCTGGCCCGCGCCCGGCGAACCGCCCGGTCCCCGCTTGCTCGGGTCGGATTCCATCCACGGCGGCTTGCCCGGCGTGTACTTCATCTGCCCGTTGTCGAGTTGCCCGGTCGAGTTCATCGCCCGCACCCCGAAGAAGAGGCCCGCGCCGACGACCACGATCACGACCGCCGCTATCACCGGTGTCTTTACTTCGTTCTTCATAAGGCTGCACTCTGGGCGGCCCGCTTAACGGGCCGCCCTTCGAAGGAGGACTTACTGACGCTTATCCCACATTCCGACCGGCCACGGCCAGTTGACCGGGTCGTTCGGCCAGTAGGAAGGCTTGGGCGTGGATGCCTGCACGCCCTGCGCCTTCAGCGTCGCGTCCTTGGTCATGAATTTGGCGTGCCCGTCGCACAGACCGTAGTTGGTTCCGTTGGCGAACATCTGGGCGCCGCCGCCCTTCATGTTGAACTCGCCGTAGTTAAAGAACACCTCGGTGGCCCAGCCTTCGCACCACTGGTGGTACCAGTTCGGCCGTGGCGCAACCAGAATCGTCGTCGCTACCTGCGGGATCGCGGTAGCGACCGAGCCGCCCGAGTCGCACGTCGGCGACATTTGGCACTGCTCGGACTGCGGTCCCCACCACTGACCCGTGTTGTTCACAAACGCCGGCCAGGTGTAGTTCATGCTGTACGTCACGCCCCGGGTCTGCGAGCCCGGAATGCACGTCGGGTCGTTCCCCTCCGTGCCGCGGCCCCAGTTGTCCACCGGCGACTTCCACATCGGGATGTTCTTGACGTACGGGTCGATCTGCTGCTGCCACGGCTTCCACTCGGACCACCAGCCCCAGCAGAACGGCAGTTCGTCGTCCGCGTCGTTGTCGTACATCATCGAGCCCAGGTTGAGCTGCTTGACGTTGGAGAGGTCGTTGGTCTTCTTGGCCTGCAACTTGGCCTGCGCGAAGACCGGGAAGAGGATCGCGGCGAGAATCGCGATGATCGCGATGACGACGAGCAGTTCGATGAGCGTGAAGCCCTTACGATAAGTGAGATGATTCATTGATTGCTCCATTGCATGCGGCGGGACCCAGCGAGGTCCCGGAAACGAAGGAAACGGGAACCAGCTCCTCGCGGAGCGGCCCCTGATACCCGTTGATCAAATCGTCGAGTATCTGCACCGAGGTCCGCGCGAGCGCGGACGGATCGACCCGGACCGAGGCGGCCTGGTGCCGGGTGGCCGACGGCCAGTAGAGACCGTCGTAGCCGACGATCGAAAGCTGTTGGGGAATCTGGATCTCAAGCGCTTCGCAGGCGGCCAGCACGCTGTAAGCGAGCCGGTCGTGCCAGCAGAAGATCGCGGTGGGCGGCTCGGCCTCGGCCATGAGCGGTGCGAGAAACGCCATGTCTCGAGAGATGGCGGGAATGATCCACCGGGCGGGAAGCTCGATGCCGTGCTCGGCCAGGTTCTGGCGCAGCAGCCGAACACGGACGTCCGAGTCGCGCGCTGCGCCCGCGCCGTCGGTGAGCACGGCGATCCGCTTGTGTCCGTTCTTGACGAGGGCGTCGCTCACCAGCTTCATTCCGGCCTGCACGTCGTCGGCGACGGAGGGGAAGAGCTTCCCGACGTCCCGGCCGCTCAGGATCACGACCGGCAGGGCCGACTTGCGGAGCAGCGCAAGCAGGGGATCGCTGGCCTGGGGGGCGAAGAGGATCAGCCCGTCCGCGAGGCCGCCGTTGAGGAACTGGTAGATCTCCTTCGGGCTTCGGGCGAAGTTGCAGTGCACCAGGATGTCGTATCCGGCCTCG
>DATGIR010000358.1:0-6842 GCA_035295605.1 Fimbriimonadaceae bacterium
ACCGGGTGTGCCCCAGGGCCATGTGCCCGGGCATCGACTGGAGCGCGGGCTCGTCGAAAACCTGGCTCACCAGCCCCATATCCTTGTGCATCCGCACGCGGCCGCCGTCGCTCACGGCGATGCCGGCCGATTCCTGGCCGCGGTGTTGAAGCGCGAAGAGGGCGAAGAAGGCGACCCGGGCTGCCTCCTGCTCGGGAGCGTAGACGCCCAGGACCCCGCACTCTTCTTTCGGGTGGTCCCAGGTTTCGTCGACCGACGCCATCTGCCAAAAGTATATCTTGGGCAGCCGGACGGGCTCGGCAAAAACGGGTGCTATTGGATGCGAGCTAGGCGAAGACTAGTACGTCGCTTTGCGCTTCCACGCCTTGGGCATGGGCTTGAGGCCGCACAAAACCGCGGCGAATTCCGGGCTCTTGAGCACCTTGGTGGAAATCTTGAGAGTCACCTTGCCGGCCGCGGTCTTAACGTGGACAACCTGAAGGTTCGGATCTTGAACGCGGTTCTTGTGGGGCGCCTTGTACTTCCAGCCCTGAGAGTGCTGGTTGCGAATGTGCTTCGCGTTGTTGCCCTTCTTACCGCTAACCTGACAGATCTTAGCCATGACCAAACTCCGCTGCCGATATTCTCGGCAGGCGCGAACGCTAACTATACCAGAGTGCGGAGTGCCGGGATTACGGCCTCCGCGATTTGAACGGCATTGAGTGCGGCCCCTTTCAACAGTTGGTCGCCGGCGGCGAACATCGCGATCGCGGAAGGGTGGGACGGGTCCTTGCGAATCCGGCCCACGAACACGTCGTCTTGACCGCTCGCCATCAGCGGAGTCGGAAAGTGGTTGGCGGTTCGGTCGTCAACAACTCTAACGCCGGCTGCCCGGCTTAGCGCCTCGCGCACGCTCTCCTCGTCCGGAGCCGAGCCGGCGAATTCGACGGTTATCGACTGGCTATGGGCTCGCAGCACCGGTACGCGAATGCAGGTCACGTTGATCCGCAGGTCCGGCCATTCGAGGATCTTCCGGGACTCGGCGATCACCTTCGACTCCTCCTCGTTCTGCCCTTCGGCGTTGATGGCGGTGTTGTGGCTGAAGAGGTTAAACGCGTAGGGCGGATGGGCAAGATTAGGCTCGGGCTCGCGCTCGTCGAGATAGGCTTTCGTCTCGTCCACCAGACGGCGCATCATGCCGGCTCCCCCTCCGCTTGCGCTCTGATACGTGCTCACGATGAGCCGCTCGATCGTGCCGAGTTTCCTGAGAGGCGCCACAGCCATGAGGAGGATAATCGCGCTACAATTCGGCACGCTTATCAATCGATCAGCCGGGCCGACGGCATGAAGGTTGATCTCCGGAACGACGAGAGGGACGTTGTCATCCATGCGGAATGCGCTCGAGTTATCGATTACGTACGCACCCGCTCGCAACGCGTGGGGAGCAAACTCCCGCGACCTCGTCGCCCCCGCGCTGAAGAATGCCACGTCGATCCCCTCGAAGCTGCTCGGTGTGACCGCCTCGATCGGGATGTTCCGCCCCTTGAACGCCAGGCTCTTGCCCGCCGAGCGCTCGCTTGCGAGCAAGCGCAACTCCGCGACCGGGAAGTGCCTCGTTTCAAAAAGTCGAAGGAACTCAGTCCCCACGGCGCCAGTCGCACCTAAAATGGCCACGCGCAAGCCGGTCGTCGGTTCCGCGCCACTGGGCGCAAGAGCAGGGGTCACGTTTGATTAATACCCGGCTCGGCGATTTGGAGTCACAGGCAACTGTTGTAAACTCCGGAGACAGGGCATGACAACGGCCTTCGGCGACCGGGAGTTACAGGTCGAAATCGGGTTTGACTGTGCCCTCGCGCTGAGCCACAGCAAGCGCGGCAGCGGCGGGTTTCCGCCGTCGGTTTCCCTCTCGAGCGCCACCGCATCCGTTCAGAAGCCCGTCAACGGGTTCGCCACCGTTCCTGCCGGGGCCAACGCCTTGTGTGTAAACATTCGCGGCGCGCTCCTTGCCCGTTCGGCCGGCGTCAATAAGCTGATCCTTATCCCGCCCCGAAGCATCGTTTTTGTTCGTGGCGGAACAAAACTGTCGCTTCAGGCCGCCCGGGGAGACCACGATGCACTGCTGCTATCGTGGCTGACGGGCGTGGCCCCCGCGCTGGAAAACTGGATAACGGCGAAGGCAACGGGCAAGGGCGGCGCGAACCGCGCGGTGGCGTGCCGCGCGATCGATCCCCACCTATCAAGCTTCGTAACCCGGCTCGAGGCGGTTCGGAGCGGGCCGGAAGACCTTGCCGAACCGATGCTCCTGAGCCTCATTCACGAAGGCGTCGCCCAGTTGCTGAGCGAGCCGAACGAGATGCAGCTCGCGACCGTCCCATCCGACCTGCCGAAGTCGGTGAAGGAGTTGATCAGGGAGGTTCGTGGGAACTCGGCCCAGAGTTGGCCGCTTAAAGACGCCGCGGACCGTGCCGGTTACTCGCCCTTCCACTTCTCCCGCGTCTTCAAGCAGATGGTCGGATATGGGTTCCACGAGTACGTCGACCGGTGCCGCACAGAGAGCGCGGTCGAGATGCTGGTCGGCAGCGATAGCGCGATCGACCTCGTCGCGTCGGCGTGTGGTTTTGGGACGACGCAAGGGCTTCGCGAATCGATTAAAGAGTATCTCGGCTTGGTCCCAAGCGAGCTGCGCACCATCCCCGAGTCGACCACGCCGCGATAGTCGGCCATTGTCAGTTGTCAGCTGTGAGTTTTCAGTTGTTAGTTGGCGGGTATACTTCAAGCATTGTTTAAGTGTTTAAGGAAGTGCTCGATTGGCATGGGATGACGCCTTCAGGGCCCTCTCGGATCCAACCCGAAGGTCGATCCTCCGCCTGCTGCGCGACGGCGAGCGATCCGCCGGCGAAATCGCGCGGCACTTCGAGACGTCGGCGCCGGCAATGTCCCACCACCTGACCGTGCTCAAGCAGTCGGACTTGGTTGAAGCCACCCGAAACGGTCAGCAAATCGTCTATTCGCTCAACACGTCGGCGCTGCAAGACGTCGTGCGCTACTTCCTGGATACGTTCGCAACCGAACACCAGACCAATGAATAATCGTCTCGCCCTGGCCCTTCAAATTCTCGTGGTACTGGCCTCTGCCGGCTACAGCGGCTACATGGCCGGCCATCTTCCCGCCATCGTGCCGGTCCACTGGAACATCGAAGGCAAACCGGATGGGTACGGGCCGGCTTCGACGAACCTATGGCTCATGCCCGGAATAGAGGCGGGCATGGTGCTTCTCACCCTCCTCCTGCCCGTGCTCTCCCCGAAGCGGTACGAGGTCACCCGGTTCGCGAAGACATACGGATATCTGATGCTCCTCGTGACGGTGATGATGGCGGCCCTTCACTTCGTCATCCTGAACACGGCGGCGGGTGCCAAGCTGGACATCGGACGGGCGATGTTGACGATCCTCTTCGGCTTCTTCGCCCTCATCGGGAACGTTCTCGGAAAGGTCAAGCAGAATTTCTATGTGGGGATCCGGACGCCGTGGACTCTCGCCGACGGCCGAGTTTGGGACGCGACCCACCGCGAAGCTTCGCACTGGTGGTTGGTCGGCGGGATCGCGGGCCTATTGCTCGGCTTGGCCGGGGTGCCCTTTTCGTACCTCTTCGTGTTCTTGATGGCGATGACGCTGACCCCGGTGGCGCGGTCGTTCGTCTTCTACCGGCGCATCGTCGGCAAGTAGGCCCCTTATAGGTTCAAGAGCCGGGCTGCGGTCTCCATATCCTTGTCGCCCCGGCCGCTCAGGTTCACGACCACTCGTTCCCCGGGGCTGAACAACGACCGGTCTTCCAGGGCGGCGAAAGCGTGGGCCGACTCCAGAGCGGGGATCAAGCCCTCGAGGCGCGCGAGGTTCAGAAGCGCGCGGAGGGTCTCGTCGTCGGTGGCGGATGTGTAGGTGACGCGGCCCGTGTCTTTGAGAAACGAGTGCTCGGGACCGACGCCAGGATAGTCGAGGCCGGCTGAAACCGAGTGAGTTCCGAGCACTTGGCCGTCTTCATCCTGCATGAGGTAACTGTAGGCGCCGTGAAGCACACCGGGCGACCCCGCATTCAAAGGCGCCGCGTGCTCGCCGGAATCCAGGCTCTTCCCCGCCGCTTCGACGCCGATGAGTCTCACGGATGGGTCGTTCAGGAAGGCGGCGAAGAACCCGATCGCATTGCTCCCCCCTCCCACGCACGCTACCGCCGCATCCGGAAGGCAGCCGAACATCTCCTGATGCTGCGCCCGGGTTTCGTCGCCGATCACACGCTGTAGCTCACGAACAAGGAAGGGGTAAGGGTGCGGACCGGCGGCGCTGCCAATCACATAGTGCGTCGTGCGGACGTTCGTGACCCAGTCGCGCATCGCCTCGTTCATGGCGTCCTTGAGGGTCCGCGTGCCAGTCGTAACCGGGTGCACCGAGGCGCCCAAAAGCTTCATTCGGAACACGTTGAGGCGCTGGCGGTCGGTGTCCTCCTCACCCATGTAGACGATGCACTCGAGCCCGAAGAGCGCGCACGCCGTCGCGGTCGCGACACCGTGCTGCCCCGCGCCGGTTTCCGCGATGATCCGCTTCTTGCCCATCCGGCGCGCGAGGAGGCATTGCCCGAGCGCGTTGTTGATCTTGTGAGCGCCGGTGTGGTTCAGGTCCTCGCGCTTGATCGAAACGTTGAGGCCGGTGGCTTCGCTAAGCCGCGCCGCCCGAGAGAGAGGACTCGGCCGCCCGACATACTCCCGCAGCAATCGATCGAGTTCGGCGCGGAAGCTGGGATCGGCCCATGCTTCTTCGAAGGCCGTCTCCAGCTCTTCCAGGGCCGGCATCAAGGTTTCGGGAACGTAGCGCCCGCCGTAAGCGCCAAAGCGACCGGCCGCGTCCGGCGGTGAGCCGTACGCGGCCGCTGAAGGGTCGGTGGTCGACATAGGGATCGACTTCAGTCTATCCCCACGCCCCGAGAGCGGACTACCAGCCTTGACGCTTTGGAGTCGCCGTCGGCACGTTCGGGATGTTTGTGTCAGCCCAACGCTTGGCGCCGAAGATGGCGCCGCCCAGGCAGAGGAAGACCAGACCGATCCACATCCACGAGCGGTTGGACTGCGGGGCGACCCGCGCACTGGCGGCCTTGAGCACTTGATCCGCATTCGGATCGTTGGCCAGGCTACGCTGGGCGCCGGCGGCTAGCACCGCTTCTCCCTCGGACCGGCCCGGCTGGATCGCGACGTCCAGGTCGTGATGTGCCTCGGGGCCGGATCCAACCTGCCCCATCTGGACCGGAGTCTGCTCGCTCTGGAGCGTCTTCTCGCTGTTGTCGTGCAGGTTCGTATGGGGTTTGATCCCCAGCTTCTGCCCCATCAGCGGCGCTGGGCCGAGCGCGCAAAGGCCGAACAGGATGCCGGCGGTGGCGAGGAGCTTGACGCAGAGTTTCGATTCGAGTCGCATGACGTGTCCTTAGTAGTTCCCGAGGGAGAATCCGCGATCCTGCCAAGTGCTGACGAGCAGCGCCGGGCTTCGCGGAAGCTGAAGATCGATGAGCGGCGTGTTGGTGAGCGAGCGCTCCTTGATCCGGCCATCGTAGTTCATGTACATCGGCAGGCTCCAGACGACCATCGCCTCGTCCTTGCTGATGATGGTGCCGTTGAAGTTGAGCCCCGCTCCGCCGGTACCGATGTCTCCACCGCCCACGAAGTTGGTGTAGAGGATCGCGTCGATTTGGTTGACCGGCGAGGAAACGCTATGGATGTAGCTGTCGCCGAGCACGCTCTGGTAGAGGTAGTGGCCGGTCGAGTCCGTGTTCATCGCGTTGTAGGCCGGGATGTAGTTGCCGTTGTCGTCGTACCGCGGGTGCGTGAAGGGCGGCATCATGAACTCGAGCGGATACCAGTAGTTGAATTGGCTGGTGTCACCCATGATCACCGAACCGTTGGCGCAGAGCGCGAGCATGTCCGCCTTCTCGTTGGCGTTGTTCTGGGCGGTCAGGTTGCTTGAGTCGAAGTTGGGCGGATTCTGGTAGATGAGCGACCCGACGAGGTGCACGTTCCTGCCGGAGTAGATGGTGCCCTGGCCACTTACGTTGCCCTTGATGACGCAGTCCTGCGTGAAGGTGACCGGGCCGTGGATGAGGATCGGGTGGGCGGCGCTGCCGATGAGCGACGACGACCCGGTGACCACGCCGTTGGTGCTGATGGTCTGGTAGGAACCGGTGCTGTTGTTCCAGGCCTGCACATACGCGCCCTGGTTGTAGTTGGGGTTCGCGGTGCCGTCCCCATAGGTCTGTTTGGAGTCCAGGTAGTTCTGGCTCAGCGATTCATAGAATGAGATGTTGCTCAAGTCCGGCATGACGACCTGCTGGGTCGGCGTCGTGTCGAGCACGGTCTCCGGCGGGTTGTAGTTCAGCGAGGTCTCGGTCCAGCTCTTGATGCCGGTCGAGTCGCCAAGCACGGCGCCGCTCACGGAGTTGTTGAGGATCTGGCCGTTCGTGTCGAAGATCGACGGGCTCCAGTTCTGCCACTGGGCGCTGCCGTAATTGCCCATGGTTCCCGAGTTATAGGCTTGACGCGCCCGGGGATTGCTCCCGAAGTAGCTCGCGTACGTTGAGTTGTCCATCTTCACCGGCGGCTGGTTGACGAGGCCGACGGCGGGGGGCACGAGCTGCTGGTTCTGCGCGGCGAAAACCGAGCCGTTGACGGTCGGCGAGCCGTTCGAGAAGGTGAAGTCGCCGTTCGAGCGCATATCGCCGTTCACGATCAGGTCCCAGGGTCCGAAACCGTCCATCCAACCGTAGTTGTTGATGAAGTAGGTGTAGTCGAAGACTTGGCTCCGTTGCAGCGTGTAGGTCGCGGAGATGT
>DATGIR010000359.1:0-6135 GCA_035295605.1 Fimbriimonadaceae bacterium
AGGCGCCGTTCGACAAGTTAGACGGGGTCACGTTCTTTCCCGCCGATCCCGAGTCGTTTACCGCGGATACGCCGGTCTTCAGCAGCGTGAGTCACGGGTTTCAGCTCGTCGTGCCGCTTTCGCGATACGCGAACAGACCCCCGACCCGGCTCACGGGAATCCTTTCGTTTCCCGCGAGCCGCAAGGCGTACTGGGTCGATACTCCCGTCTTTTCCTGAGAAAAGGGTTGCCTAGCGATTAAGGATCGAGAGTGCGACCCATACTAGCAACGGAGGCAAGTCATGAAAAAGCTATCACTCTTCATAGGCACGTCCTTGGTCGCCGCGGCGGCCATCTCCATGGCAGCCATAGCTGCCCGCTCCTCGGCAGCCGTCGGCTCCGCCGCGCCGGCGTTCGATACAACCGACAGCAACGGCAAGGCCGTCAAGCTCAGCGCTTACAAGGGCAAGTACGTTGTCCTCGAGTGGGCGAACTTCGATTGCCCGTACGTGAAGAAGCACTACAACAGCCACAACATGCAGAGCCTGCAGAAGACGTACACCGAGAAAGGTGTCGCTTGGCTGACCGTGTTCTCTTCGCCTGAAGGCGCCCAGGGTTACTACACCCCGGACAAGCTGAACGCGATGGCCAAGGAGAAAGGAATGTCTTCGACGCTCATCCCCGACCCGAAGGGCGCTCTGGGTCAGCTTTACGGCGCGACGAATACGCCGAACATGTTCGTGATCGATCCCGAGGGCAAGTTGATCTACGCGGGCGCGATCGACGACAATCGCTCGTCCGATCCCGGGGTCATCAAGACGTCCCACAACTATGTTGCGGCTGCCCTCGATGAGGCAATGGCCGGCAAGCCGGTGACCACGCCGAAGAGCCGACCCTACGGCTGCGGCATCCACTACAGCGACTAAACCCAGCTCGGTATCGGGTAACGACGAAGGCGGCCGATGGGCCGCCTTCGTCGTTTAGATAGACTCCCCGCGTGCTTGGAGCTATTCTCACCCTAGTGACCGCGCGCCCCGACTGGCTCGTTTCACCTGGACCGTATCACGCGGTGGCGCATGAAGCCGGGGGAAGCGTCGTCCTCGAGAACGGACTGGTTCGGCGCGAGTTCGTGGTGTCACCCAATGCAGCCTGCATCAGCCTGCGCAATCTTGTGACCGGGGAGGAGTTGATCCGCGCGGTCAAACCCGAGGCCACGGTAACGGTGGATGGCAACGAGCTTGCGGTCGGCGGTTTGGCCGGCCAGCCTGACCTCGCCTTCTTTCAGCCCAAGTGGCTTTCCGCGATGAAGGCCGACCCCGCCGCGCTCAGGTACACGGGGGTCACGTTCGGAAAGACGGAGGCGCCGTTTCCGTACAAACCCTCTGGCCACTTCGCTCGGCGGCAGTGGCCTCCAGCGGGTATCAGCGCGGTGCTGACATTCGAGGGGTCCGGAGTAAAAGTACAAGTTCACTACGAAATCTATGACGGAATTCCACTCGTTGGAAAGTGGCTCACCATCACCAACGCGGGGAGTTCGACGCGTACCGTCGACGCCTACAAGAGCGAGTATCTGGGCCTCGTGGAGGGCGAGTCGGCGGTCGGCGTGCAGGCCAAGTGGCGAACGCCGAACGTGAGCGTGTTCACGGACTACGCTTTCGGCGGCGACAACGAAGCTGACGCCCAACCCGCGATCTCGTGGGTTGCGGACCCGCACTACGAGACGATCGTGAACTATGAGCGGGTTCAGCCGGTCGACCTCGTGAGCAGCCCGCGGATCGGCCCCGGCATGGAACTCGCGCCGGGCCAAAGCCTCACCACGCACCGAACCTACCTCCTGCTCCAGGACGGGTCCGACCGCGAACGCTCCGGCTTGGCGATGCGCCGGGCCTATCGAACTCTGTCTCCTTGGGCGCTGGAGAACCCGCTGATGCTCCACCTCACGTCGACCGACCCGTCGGTTGTTCACCTGGCGATGGATCAGGCCGCGGAGTGCGGGTTCGAGTTGGTGATCTTCAGCTTCGGGAGTGGCCTCGACATGGAGGATGCCTCTCCGAAGAACATTGCCCGGTTCAAGGCGTTCGCCGACTATGCCCATGCCAAGGGGCTGATGGTGGGCGGGTACTCGCTCCTGGCCAGCCGCCACATCGACGATGCGAACGATGTCATCAACCCAAAGACCGGCAAACCGGGCGGCGCGATCTTCGGCTACTCACCCTGCCTTGGGAGCGAGTGGGGCATTCGCTACTTCCAGCACCTGAAGACGTTTCTGAGCGAGACGGGCTTCGACCTGCTGGAACACGACGGCAGCTATCCGGGCGATCCCTGCGCGTCCACGAGCCACCCGGGCCACAAGGGTCTTGCCGACAGCCAATGGCGCCAGTTTCACCAGATCTCCGAGTTCTATCACTGGTGCCGGAGTCGGGGAATCTACTTGAACGTGCCCGACTGGTACTTCCTGCAAGGCAGCAATAAGAGCGGCATGGGATACCGCGAGACGAACTGGTCGCTTCCTCGCGATCTGCAGGTGATCCACGCACGGCAGAACATGTACGACGGCACTTGGGGGAAGACGCCAAGCATGGGTTGGATGTTCGTGCCCCTGGTGCAGTATCAGGGCGGCGGGGCGGCGGCCACGATCGAGCCGCTGAAGGAGCACCTTCAGGTTTACGAGCAGCACCTGATGAACTCCCTCGGCTTCGGGGTGCAAGCGTGCTACCGGGGGCCGCGGCTTTACGACGCGCCGGAAACGAAGGCGCTGGTCCGGCGCTCGGTCGAGTGGTTCAAAGCGCACCGCGAAATCCTCGAGTCCGACGTGATCCACCTAAGACGCGCGGATGGGCGCGACTGGGACGGCGTGCTCCATGTGAATCCGGCCCTCGATACGCCGGCGCTGGCGGTTCTCTATAATCCGCTCGATGAGCCGATTCGGCGCACGATCAGAGTTCCGCTTGGCTACGCGGGGCTAACCGGAAGGGCGAAGCTTCGGATCGGAGACGGGCCCGCCAAGAGCATCGAACTGAGCGCCTCGGGAGAGGCCGACGTCACGATGACGATCCCGGCTTCGGGCTTCGGTTGGCTTGTGTTCGGCCGGAACTAGGAAGGGGGCCCACGTTCGGCTGGCTAATAGTTCGAAAATCTCTTGCGCTATGCGCGCAGCCTCGCGCATACTCCCCGTCATGAAGTTTGCCGCCATCGCCGCCGTGCTCCTCGTCGTAACCGTCGCATCCGCAGAGACCCTCAAAACCACCGCCACCAAGATGGCCGACCGTGCGAGCGCCGCGATGGCGAAGCAGGATTACAAGGGATTCGAGGCGATCGTCAAGGCGAGCACGACTTCAGACTTCAAGTACGTCGAAGCGGGCCGGTCCATGAACCTCACCCAGATGATGGCGGGCATCAAGCAGGGCTCCGGCATGATGAAGATCAAGAGCGCACACGCCAAGATCCTCAGTTGCTCCGAGAAGGGTGGCAAGTCCGGTTCCACGACCACGTCGCATGACTTTAAGGGAACCATGACCGGCCCTGACAAGAAGCCGCATACGCTTGCTGGATCCATGACCTCCAAGGACACCTGGGTCAAGGTTGGGGGCAAGTGGAAGATGTCGGTGATGACGGTGACCGGCTACAAGGCGACCATGGACGGCAAGCCCTACAACCCGATGGCGGGCGCGCCGACCAGCAAGTCGGCCGGATCCAGCAAGTAGATCTCAGTTGTGGGTTGCCAGCTAACGAGTCGCGAGCTCGTTCCAGTCCGGCGCATCGACGCCTAGCAGCCACTTGACGAAGTAGTCACGGCGCTTGTGTTCGCCGTACGGCCCTCCGTCGGTGTGGTCGGCGCCGGGGATCATCAGGAAGTCCACGTTCTTGCCCGCCTTGATGAAGGCATCGAGCAGGCGGATCGTCGACTCCGGCGGCACATTATGGTCGTCTTCCCCGACGAAGAGGAACAGGTGACCTTTGAGCTTCGACGCGTTGTTGGCGTTCGATTGCTCGGCATACCACGGCCCCTTCGGATAGCCCATCCACTGCTCGTTCCACCACTGCTTGTCGATCGAGTTGTCGTGGCAACCGCAAGAGGCGACCGAGACCTTGTAGAACTCGGGATGCCACAAGACGGCGCCGCACGCGTTCTGCCCGCCCGCGGACGTGCCGTAAACCCCCACGCGTGAGATATCCGCTTGGGGCATAGCCTTGGCGAGGGCCCGGATCCAGAGGATCCGGTCGGGGAATCCGGCATCGGCGATATTGTGCCAGCACACGTCGTGGAAGGCCTTTCCCCGATTGGCGGTGCCCATGCCGTCGATTTGTACAACGATGAAGCCGAGCTCGGCCAAGCGGCCCATGTTGAAGAACGGGGCAAAGGCTTTGGGAACGAACGAGTCTTGCGGGCCCGCGTAGATGTTTTCGATCACCGGGTAGCTTTTACGCGAATCGAAGTTCGTCGGTTTGATTACAACGCCGTAGATGTCGGTCTTGCCGTCCCGGCCCTTGGCAACGAAGGGTTCGGCGAAGTGCAGGCCATTCCGCAGCATGCGACTCGCATCAGCCTTCTCGAGGTCGGTGACCTTGCCGCCGTCGCGCAGCCGGCGAAGCTCGTGGATCGGCGGCATGTCTACCCGGGAGTAGGTGTCGACAAAGAGCGTGTGATCCGGCGACATTTGGATCGTATGAGTGCCATTTCCGGGTGTCAGTTCGATCAGATTTCCACCGTCGAGGTCGACGCAATAGAAGTGGTTGTAGTACGGGTCTTCGCCGGCCGTCCGGCCACACGCCGAGAACCAGAGCTTCCGGGTCGTTTCGTCGACGAGCGTGAGCTCTTTGAATACGCAACCGGTGGGGGTCACCGCATTCTTCACCTCGCCGGTTGCACCGTCGACGAGGTAGAGGCGGGACCACCCGTCCCGCTCGGAGCGGAAGAGGAACTCGTTGGACTTCTCGAGAAACGTGGTCGAGGCCCTCGAAATGTCCACGAACGTGGGCGACTTCTCGTCCATCAGGACCTGGGTTTTCGCGACTGCGGGATCGATCGCCACCACCTTGTACTCCTGGTCTCCTCGAACCGGAAAGTCGAGGATGAGGCGCGACCCCCAGGGCCGTGCGCGGGGCGCACTGTGGTACGGATACGCACTGCCATCGAAGCGCTCGAGGTCCACCTTGGATTCCGCGCCCGTGGACGTATCGAGGGCGTAAGTGTCGTACGAGTCGAGCTTATCCCCGGGCTGATCGTACATTCGCTCTTCCATCGTCGCCCGGGTCCGATCCGGTCCGGTCGCATGCAGCCAAAACACCTTTTTGCGGTCGCCGGGGAAGCACTTGAAGGCGACAAGATGTCGGCTGTCTGGCGCCCATGAGAAGCTTTCGAAGCCGCCTTCCTTGGTAAGCGGCGTCCAGGTGCCGCCCACCGCCCGCCACTCGACCTGTCCGTTCTCGACCCTTGCCTCCTTGCTCCGATCCGGACTCGCGCCGCTTGGCCCGGCCGGGGGCGCGCCGCCACCCCCTCGTCGGCGTCCGGGTCGATTAGCGGCGGGATCCTCCGCAGGCACGTCCGCGGCCGAAAGCGTCTTCGCGGCGAGGTCGAACGCGTACCCGGTTCCGGAGAAGCGGAAGCGGAGGCTCCCTTCGTCGGGGGCGAGGGACACCGATTCGAGGTTGAGTTTCTTGGGGTCCACGGCGGCGTTCGTCTTGCTTGCGAGTGCTTTCGCCAATGCGGATTGGTCGAAGAGCGGGCGCTTGGCTCCGCTTTCGCCGTTCACGGCGATGTACTCTCGCTCGCCGTCCGGTCCCGACTTGACGTACCATAGCCCGCCCGCCGTCCAGTGGGGTGCGAGCGTGGGATTGAACACGGCGTTTTGCGCTTTCGTCTGCAGCGAGTTCGCCCGGCTGTACGCCTCGATCAGATCCTTCGAATTGGGGCGATAGGGTGAGAGATGGAGGGCGTGGCCGGAAAAGGCGAGGAGAATGATCGGGGCGGTGACCATACCGCCGAGTCTATCCTTACGCCGAACGTGCCGCGTCCCGAATCTGGATCAGACGCTTCATAACTCCACCCATTTCAACGCTTGCGACCCCACCAAACCCGTCATGCAGTGTCTTGTAGATCTCGAAGAGTTCCTTGTAGACGCGGGCTGCGAAGGGATCGGGGGCGTATACGGTGGT
>DATGIR010000360.1:0-15235 GCA_035295605.1 Fimbriimonadaceae bacterium
AAATTCCGCCCGAAGGTCCCCATCCTGTGCGCCACCAAGAGCACACGCACGCGAGCGCAACTCGCCGTGGTGTGGGGCGTCGAGGCGATCTTGGTGAAGGGATCGGAGGTCGCCGAAGAGGCGATCAAGGACAGCATCGACGCCTTCTTCCGATTCAAGCGGCTCAGGGTCGACGACCTCGTGGTCGTCGTCGCCGGCATGCCCGTCGGCGGCGGCTACACGAGCATGATTTGGACGGAAGTCATCAAGTAGCGGGGATCGGTGATCGGTGATCGGTGACCCGAGTTAGTTAAGCCGCCGCATCGCTCTCCGACAGCCGCTTGGCCTGCTCGTCCTGAATGAGCGCGTCGATCATCTTCTGAAGATCGCCGTCCATGAACGTGGTTACGTTGTTCTCCTGAAAGCCGATCCGGTGGTCGGTGATCCGGCTTTGGGGGAAGTTGTACGTCCGTATCTTCTCGCTCCGATCACCGGTGCCGATCTGGCCCTTTCGCATCCCGGCGCGCTCGGCGGCTAGCTTTTCCTGCTCAAGCTGGTAGAGCTTCGCACGGATAACCGCCATCGCCTTGAGCTTGTTTTGCGCTTGACTCCGTTCGTCTTGGCACGTGCTGACAAGGCCGGTCGGCTTGTGGATGATCCGGATCGCGGTCTCGTTCTTCTGCATGTGCTGACCGCCTGCCGAGCTCGAGCAGAAGGTGGAGATCTCGAGGTCCTCGGGCTTGATATCGATATCGACCTCTTCGGCTTCGGGAAGAACCGCGACGGTTGCGGTAGAGGTGTGAATGCGACCCTGGCTCTCCGTGGCGGGAACGCGCTGAACGCGATGGACGCCGCTC
The DNA here is from genome assembly GCA_035295605.1 of Fimbriimonadaceae bacterium. Classification (GTDB taxonomy): domain Bacteria; phylum Armatimonadota; class Fimbriimonadia; order Fimbriimonadales; family Fimbriimonadaceae; genus DAIDHV01. Next base: position 837 of record DATGIR010000360.1, read on the forward strand.
TCATGTTTGAGCTGTGAATAGGCCCCGGCGGCGTCGATGCTGAACACGACGCGCGACATGCCCCCGATCCCGCTCTCTTCGGAGTCGACGATCTCGACCTTCCAGCGCCGGCGCTCCGCGTATCGCAGATACATGCGGAAGAGCTCAGCCGCAAACAAGGCGGCTTCATCCCCGCCCGCGGCGGGCCGAATCTCGATGATCACCGATTTGTCGTCGTTCGGATCCTTGGGAACGAGCATCGACTTGAGCTCGTTCTCCAGCTCCTCGATCCGTATTCGGGCCGGTTCGAGGTCGGCCAGCGCCAACTCCTTCAGCTCGGGGTCGAGGAGGGCCTCTTCGGTTTCCTTGAGGTTCTTGAGCGCCTTTCGGTACTGGCGGATGGTGTCGACGATCGGCGCGAGCTCGGCACGCAATTTGCCGACGCGCTGCATCTCCTTCGGTTGGGTGACGATCTGCGGGTCGCTATACGCCGCTTCCGCCTCCTCGAACCGCGCCTCTATCTCTTCGAGCTTCTCCAGCATCCGGGACCTACTACGAGTTTACCGGCGGAGTCGGTGGCGGGCCGGACGGCGCACAGGGCGCCGCCTACGTGAGGAGTCCGGTAGTCGCCGGTAACGCCCGGCGCCTACGCCGACGTCCGCCCTCCCTGGGTCGGCTACGCGGCTCGAAGCTCGAGCATCGGCGGCTCGTCCTGCTCGAAGAAGACGTGACGCTCGGCCTCGGCTCGGGTGGTCTTGCCGGACATGATCATCGCTTCGGCGGCAGCCTCCATCGGCTTGTAACCAGATCGGGCCGCGGCGCGGACCAGATCGTCCATCGAGGAGCGGTTGCCGATCGCGGCGGCCACCGGCCCGGTGACGGCCATGATCTCGCCGACGGCCATCCGGCCACGGAAGCCCGCATCGCCACACGTGCGGCACGGATTTTCGGCCGAGGCCGTTCCCTTGCACTCGGCGCAAAGGGTGCGGATGAGCCGCTGGCTCATGACGCCGATGAGCGACGAGCTGAGCAGGAAGGGGTCGATGCCCATATCGAGCAGCCGCGGAACCGCGCTCGGAGCGTCGTTACAGTGCAGCGTGCTGAGCACGAGGTGGCCGGTGAGGGCGGCACGAATCGCGGTCTCGGCCGTCTCCGGGTCGCGAATCTCGCCGACGAGAATGATGTCGGGGTCCTGGCGGAGGGTCGCGCGAAGCTGGGTCACAAAGTTGAGCCCCACCTTTTCATTTACCTGGCTCTGGCTGATGCCGTCGATCTCGTACTCGATCGGGTCTTCGCAGGTCATGATGTTGCGGGTGACCTTGCGCAGCTCCTGCAGCGCCGCATAAAGCGTGGTCGTCTTGCCACAACCGGTTGGGCCGGTAACCAGAACAACCCCGTTCGGGCGCCGCAGCAGGGAGCGGAGCGTGGACAGGCAGTCGGGATTGATACCGAGCTCGTCGAGCTTCTTGAGCGAGCGGCTCTTGTCGAGAATTCTAAGCACCACCCGCTGTCCGTGCTGGTTCGGCAGGGTGGAAACGCGGAGGTCGACGCTACGGCCATCGATCTGAGCGTTCACGCGGCCGTCGAGCGGGAGTCGGAACTCGACGATGTCCATGTCCGCCATGATCTTGAGGCGGGTCACGAACATCGGGAGCAAGGAAAGCGGAATGTCGCGAACCTTCAGGAGTTCGCCGTCGATTCGGTAGCGGATGTCCACCCGATCGAAGCGCGGCTCGACGTGGACGTCGCTGGCGCCCATTCGGATGGCATCGGTTAGGACTTGGTTAACAAGGCCGACCACGGGTCGGGTGTCCTTCTCAGTGAGCAGCGACTGCTGGTGGCCGGTGACGGCGGTGGTTTTGTACTGAACGAGGGCTTCGCTGACGAAGCCGTCGACGGCGGCAATGCTGGTGCCCTCGTGGCAGAAGCGGTCGATGGCCCGGCCGAGACGGCCCTCTTCGGCAAGAACCGGCTCGATTCGCTGGCTGGTGAGGTTGCGAACCATATCGATCGCGTCGAGGTCAAGGGGATTGCGCATCGCCAAAACGAGGAGGTCGCCTTGGAGGCGGACGGGGATGACCTGAAGCTGGCGGCAAACGTGGGGCGGCACCTTGGCAAGCGCCTCTTGCGTAGGTGGCTGCTCGTCGATGCGCCAGGGCGTCACGCCGTCCTGCGCGGCAAGCGCCTTGAGGAGTTGATCCTCACTCACGTAACCGAGCGAAACCAGAATCGAGCCCAGCGGCGCGGTGGTGTCCCGCTGCATTTCGAGCGCCTGATCGAGCTGCTCTTTCTTGATGAGCCCGAGAGAAAGGAGAAGTTCGCCGAGTCGTTTTCGATTACTGGTAGTCGCCTGCATGTCGCCTAGTCACCTGGGTAAGAGTTTCGGCACCTGCGCGCGAGGATTCACGGTATTAAAACCGGGATAGTCGAAGATCGCCGGTCGCTCGGGTCCGAGGAAACAAACCGAGGCGAAAAACGTTGGAAAGTTGGTATGGCAATTCTCAAGACCCTGTTCGCCGCCGCCGTTGCGCTCTCCCTAGTTTCGGCCCATGCCGAGTTGATTCCAAGGGGAACGCCGGTCACCCTCGTCTTCGATCAGGATTTGAACTCGAAGACGGCGAAGGCGGGCGACACCGTCATGATGCACGTGCTCAAGGACGTCGTCGTGGACGGGAAAGTGATCATTCCCGCCGGCGCGCGCGAAGAAGCGCTGATCGCGTCCGTTAGCGGGCGCGGGAAGTTCGGCAAGAACGCCTCGATCCGGCTGGCCCTCAATGCGGTTATCGGCAAGCGCGACAAGCAGTTTCCGCTTCAGCCGCGAAGCGAGGGACACAGCTTCAAAGGGAGCCGCACAGACCACGCCGCGCTTGTGGCCGGGGCAGGTCTGGTCGTTCTCGGGCCGGTGGGACTTGTTGGCGGGCTGTTCGTTCCCGGCAAGGAAGTCAAGATCAAGACCGGAGACAAGCTCGAGAGCGAGATATCGCACGACGTTCGACTCTGAGACACCAGTATTCTCGGGGCATGGCGGTGCGTTGCGACTCGAACGCGGACATTCTGATCGTCGTCGACCTCCAATCCCCTTTCCTGGACCACATCCACGAACGAGACCGGGTGGTGCGCCGGGCAACTTTCCTGATCGAAATCGCCCGCGAGTTGGGCATGCCGGTCATCGCGACGGAGCAGGCGCCGGAGCGGCTGGGACGAACCGAAGAGTCGATCCGCGCTTTGCTGGGCTCTGACGATATCTTCGCCAAGTCGGAGTTCTCGGCCGGCGCGAATGAGCGCGTGATGGAACGGCTGAGCGGGCTCACACAGCGCTCCTGCGTTATCGTGGGGGTTGAGACCCACATCTGCGTCTGCGGCACGGTCCTGGATATCCTGGCAGCCGGCTACGGCGTAACGGTCTGCGCGGACGCGGTCTCGAGCAGATCCCTGGAAGCCCACAAGCTTGGGATGGAGCGCATCCGGGACGCGGGGGCGATGCCCGCCCACACCGAATCGGTGGCTTACGAGTGGATGGGTTCGAGTGAGCATCCCAAGTTTCGAACCGTGCTCGATATCGTTAAACGGCATCCGCTCTGAGCGGACCCGAATGAACTAACCTAGCGGCATGGCCAAACGACCGATTACCGTGGACGATCTCGCCCGACTGGTGTTCGTCGGGGACCCTCAGATGAGCCCCGACGGAACCCGCGTTCTCTTTGCGAAGAAGGTCGTCGACGAGAAGAAGAAGTACCTCTCACATCTCTTCACGGTGGACCTCCACGGCGAGGTCACCCAGTGGACACAAGGCGCCGAAAGCGCCGGCTCGGGACGGTGGTCGCCGGATGGAACACGCATCGCCTTCGTCGCGGATAGGGACAAGCAGGGCTCCCAGATATTCCTTCTGTCGACCAAGGGCGGTGAGGGCCGCAAGCTGACAACGCTTCCGGAAGGCTCGATCGGCGAGATCCGGTGGTCGCCGGACTCGAAGCGGATCGCCTTCACGTTCCGGCAAACCGCGGAGCCGTTCACGAAAAAGGCTGCAAAGACGCGCGAGAGCGACGGCGGGGCGACCCCGCCGATCGAGATCGACGACGTTTGGTATCGACTCGACGGGGACGGCACGTTCGGGAACCAGAGGTTCAAGCTGATGCTCCTCGATTTTGACGGCGGCGAGCCGAAGGAACTTTACAGGGGCGACCCGATGGGGATGTACTCCTTCGACTGGTCCCCGGATTCCAAAGAGCTCGCGGTGATTCACAGCGCCAAGGCGCGCCCGTTCGTCGGACCCCCGAACGATCAGATCTACCGAGTGACCCTCGACGGGAAGGCCAAGAAGCTGGCGGGCCTTCCGGAGGGCGAGAAGGGCAACCCTAAATGGTCGCCGAATGGCAGTCAGATCGCCTATATCGGTGACACCCATGCCGACGATCCCTGGGGCACGCGCAATCGAAAGCTGTACGTGGTGGCGGCCGGAGGCGGCGAGCCTAAGTGCCTTACGACCAAACACGACTACTGTCTGGCGACGGGCACGCTGGGGGACACCAAGGAAGCCGGAAGCGAGGCGCCCCTGTTCTGGGCGCCGGACGGAAGCGGGCTTTATGTTCAAATTGGCTCCCACGGCGAGCAGCAGCTCGGCTGGATCGACCTGGACGGGGAGTTGAGCGTTCTCACCGAAGGCAAGCACTGTTTGACGCTTGGAGCGCCAAGCCGGGACGGGGCGATGTTCCCGGCGACCCTGACGGACGCGACGACGGCCGCGGAGATCGCGGTTCTCGACCTGCATGGCGATGCGCCAATCAAGCCGAAGCGGCTCACGAACTTCAACAAGGCGTTCCACGAGGAGGTGCAGGTGCGGATCCCGGTCGACACCTGGGTTGAGAGCACGGACGGGGTGAAAGTCCATGCCTGGGTGCTCGAGCCGGACGGGAACGGGCCTCATCCGGCCGTGCTCGAAGTGCACGGCGGTCCGCATGCTCAATACGGATGGACCTTCTTCCACGAGATGCAGCTCTTGGCCGCCAATGGCTATTTGGTGGTCTACAGCAATCCGCGTGGCTCGAAGGGTTACGGCGAAAAGTTTTGCGGGGCGATCAAGGGGGATTGGGGCAACAAGGATTGGGACGACGTTCAGGCCGTGACCGGCTGGATGGAAAGGCACCCGAAGATCGACAAGAAGCGCATCGGAATCATGGGGGGCAGCTACGGCGGCTATATGACGAACTGGGCGATCGGCCACTCCAGGATCTACAAGGCGGCGATCACCGACCGGTGCGTTTCGAACCTGGTGAGCATGTCGGGCAGCTCGGACTTTCCGCTGAATCCGGACGGATACTTCGGCGGCGTGGCGTGGGGCGATATCAAGGACATCGAGCCGCTTTGGAAACAAAGTCCGATCGCCTTCTTCAAGGGCGTTACGACGCCGACGCTCGTCATCCACAGCGAGGGCGACTTGCGTTGCAACATCGAACAGAGCGAGCAGGTGTTCCACGCGCTTCAGATGCAGGGGGTGCCATCACGCTTCGTGCGATATCCGAAGGAGACGAGCCACGGGATGTCGCGGACCGGCCCGATCGACCTCCGGTTCCACCGTCTGAACGAGATTCTTAACTGGTGGGCAAAGAATCTATAGGGGCGGCACGGGCGAACCCGTTCGGAATCAGAAGCCAGCACTAATACTCGATTAAGGTTGTTTATCCCAGAAAGCTTGCCAGCTTGTACTTTTACAGGGTTACAATGTGGTTAAGGGAGTTTTGTGGCTTCCTGTTGGAGAGGAACCGAATGAATGTTTGTCGCTCACTGGCGCTAGGATCGTTGGCGCTCGTTTCTCCTTTGGCGTGCGCGCAAGTTGCGTTTAACGACTTTGGCCCCAATAACGGGGGCTTCGACTACAATCCGAGCACCGGATGGACCGTGTCCGGCGGGAGTTCCAGCCCGGGAACGTTTCGCGCGGCGAATCAGTTCACCTCCGGCGCCTCGGGAGTCCTCACGGATCTCATCCTTCCCGTCGAGCTGGTGTCGGGAACCGGAAATATAACCGTCATGCTCGTCAACGATGCGGCGGGCTCACCGGGTTCCACCGTTCTCGAATCGTGGACGACAGCGCCGAGCGGGTCCTTCGGCACTTGGGCTGCGCCCATCACGCTGAGTGGAAACGGGTCGGCAACCCTGGCGAACGGAACCCTCTATTGGGTCGAGATCGTTGCGGCGAACGAATCGACCTCTACTCTTTGGTCGGCCTGGGACTTTAACAACCAAAGCGTTACTGGCCTAGACGCCTACAACCAAGGAACGGGTTGGAACTTGCAGCCCGGCCAGACCCTTGGCGCGTTTAAGATCGACGTCAAGCCTGCGCCAGAGCCGGCTACGATGCTCGCCCTCGCCGGAGGCGCCGCAGTCCTGCTCCGCCGCCGCCGCCGAAGCTAATTCGCCCTTCTTACACACTGAAGCCCGGAGGCTCGACTCGAGCCCCCGGGCTTCGTTTTGCGTGACCCTCCGATTCCGTGCCAGTATCCTAACCGCGATGCGCAAGCTGTGGGGTGGGGTATTTAGCGGGACCAACGACCAGGTTGTCGAGAAGTTCGGCCAGTCGATCGAGACTGACCTGACGTTCTGGCAGGAGGACGTGATCGCCAGCGTCGCGCACGTGCGGATGCTCGGCGCGACGGGGATTATCGCCCCGGAAGAAGCCAAACAGATCGAGGACGGGCTCGAGCGAATCCATGAGGAGGGACCGAACTCGCTGCCGCGCGACGTGGAGGACATCCACACCTCGGTCGAAGCGCGCCTGCATGAACTCATCGGCAACGTGGCGGGCAAGCTCCACACCGCCCGCAGCCGGAACGACCAAGTGGCCACCGACACCCGGCTGTACCTGCACAACGCGCTGCTCGAGGTCTCCGACGACATCAAGCGGCTGCAAGCGACGGTGCTCGAGGCCGCGGAGAAGCACGCCAACGATTTGATGCCGGGCTACACTCACGGCCAGCGCGCGCAGCCGATCACGCTCGGCTTCCATCTGCTCGCCTACTTCTGGGCGCTCCAGCGCCATGGCTGCCGATTCGAGCGGGCGGCGGACTTCGCCAACTACTCGCCCTTGGGCTCAGCCGCGCTGGCGGGTACTGGCTTTCCCATTGACCGGTTCTCGACGAGCAAGGAACTGGGGTTCAACGCCCCAATCCCGAATGCGCTGGACGCGACGAGCGATCGGAGCTATTTACTGGATGTGCTCGCGGCCTCGGCGAACCTGATGATCGACCTGAGCCGCTTCTGCCACGAGCTGGTGCTCATGTCCAGCCGCGAGTTTGGCTTCGTGAAGCTCGGCGACACGGTGACGACCGGAAGCAGCATCATGCCGCAGAAGCGCAATCCCGATATGGCCGAGCTCATACGCGGGCGGACGGGGCGTGCGATCGCGAACTGGGTTTCGCTTGCGACCACTATGAAGGGTCTGCAGCTTGGATATAACCGCGACACGCAGGATGATAAGCCGCCGCTGTTCAGCTCGCTTCGGCTTATCAACGACTCGCTCCTGCTGGTCGGGCTCATGCTCAAGAACGCCGATTGGCAGACCGAACGGATGCGATCGGCGATTGACGGGGATTTCTCGACCGCGACGGATCTTGCCGACGCGCTGGCGAGCACGGGAATGCCGTTCCGGCAGGCGCACGAGATTGTCGGCGGGGTCGTTAAGAGCTGCCTCGAACGCGGGATTACACTCGAGGAGCTCAGTGACTCCGACCTCGGCAAACTCGCCCCGCAGGCACCAAAAGGCACCGTCGACGTGCTCAAGCCGGAGGGCTCGGTGGCAAGCCGCGAGTCGTACGGCGGGCCCGGGCCAAAGGCGATGCGGGAGCAGTTGGATCATGCAAGCCGTCTCCTCCAGGCAACAGGATTTGCCTCGCCGGTTTGAGCGATTCTTAGCCTTGAAGCCATTTCAGGTTGCTACGAGCGGCCCGAACCTGTAAAATAGGCGTTAATCTCGGCTTAGGGTTCGGGGAGGGTTTCGCCGTGCACGGTCGGGAGGGTGAGGGAATTAATGAGGAAAGTTACAACTGCAGGATGCGCCCTGTCTCTCCTGGCCATTTCGGCCGTCGCGTCGGCGCAAACGACCACGTCGCTGCCTGACGTCAATCCGACGAACGTATCGTTGCGCGTGGGCGGCGTGTTCGCCACAGACGGTCCGCTCCGCAATCAGCAAAAGCTCTGGTTCGGAATCGGCGCCGAGTATCAGTTTCCGCGCGACATCATCAAGGATTCGCCGACCTACTTCTCGCTCGACGCGGTAGCCCAGTCGGGCGCGGGCGGTCATGGGAACTTCTTCCCGATCTGTCTAAACCAGCGGTTCTACTTCGACCAGACCGGTTCCCGGCGGGCTTACTTCTTCTTTGGGGCGGGCGTGGTCATCATGAACGTCACCTCGTCGAATACGACCGGCGTGCTTCGCACCGGCTTCGGATACGAGTTCACGCAGAACGTGTTCGTCGAGAGTTCGTTCGTTGCGGGCGGCCAGGTGGACGGCTTCCAGCCGACCAGCATCGGGTTCTACCTCGGCTATCGGTTCTAGGCTCTGAAGGAGCCTCCTCCGGCTGCGCCGGGGGAGGCTTCTTTTATGTCTGCGCGAGGATTCGGTCCGCGGCGGCGCGCAACTCCTCCTCTGGGACCGGCCGGTTGCCCTGGGAATCGAGTATCCGGGTGACGGGCAACGTCTTTCCGAAGCCACCGGTGGCGCTGTCGAGGTCGGCGGCGATGTCGAGCATCTGAAGTCCATCGTCAAGCACATCGGCCAGCGGTCGCGTCTCGAAGCGACCCTTCGAGCGCGAGAGGTATTCGAAGATGCCGCGAATGCGCTCCGAACCCGAACCGGCGCAGGCGTAGCTGCCATTTTCGAATCGTGCGCCGGCGCCGTCAAAAAAATACACCTCGAATCGCTCCGATTTGGGATCGTAAGCGGCGACGATGGGCAGGAATAGGCCGATGCCCTGCATCGCCATCGGGGCATTGCCGGCCAAGGCGCGGGAGATCTCCATGAGCTTCCCTTCGAGCGACATCTCGTGCAGCACTGTCCGCTTGTAGTACTTGAACGAGTGCTTGAGCATCCGGCAGACTTCAATCGACCGTGCGAACGCGCCGGAGATCGCAACTACCGTCGCGTCGTCGAGGGGCATGATCTTGTCCGCCTGGTCGAACATGATCAGGTTGCCGGCCGTCGCGCGCCGGTCGGCCAGAAGAAGCACCCCGCCATCGAACTTGAGCGCCAACACGGTTGTCCCGTGGGTTTCGACGAAGCCGCTGGCGGCCGACGCACGGCTGGGACCTGGATCGTAGCCGATGAGGCGACAGAAGTCGAGCTGGCCGGCTTCCAAGGGCAGGCTCACTGGCCGGACCGTTGGCGGTAGCGCTTTGCTTGATCCGGGTCGATCTTCTTCATCCGGCGAAGCAGTTCGTTGCCGCCGTCGGGCTTCGGGACCGCTGGCCGGGTCGGGCCGGTGTCGTCGCCACCCTTTTCGGGCTCGCGAGTGAGAGGTTTGGTGAGTCGATCTCCGTCAGGCATCAGGAATTCCTTAGTATCTGAATAAACGTTCCTACGTCGTCGGCCGCTTCAAGTTGCGCTGAATAGAGCTTGTTCGGCGGCAGTTCGAGCTCGAGCTCCTGGCCCTCCAGGTCTAGGGTGATCGAGCGCCAGCACGCCCGCGTCAGCAGATTGGAGAAGCGCGATACGGCCAGGCCGCGCGCGAACGCCCGGGTGCGCTCCGGCGCGGATTCGATGCGGGCGAGGCGCTCGTCGAGGCTCGGCATCGGGTCCACCTGCTCCATGGACTCCAACGCGAAGTAGAGACCTTCGGCGGGATCGATGTTGTGGTACTCGAGGTCGTATGCCTGCAGAACCGGTTCGCGCCAGCTTGCGCCGGCTTCCCCGCGATAGGCTTCCAGCAGCTCCTTTTTCGCCGCCCAGTCGATCGACCGGGGCGCTAGCGCCCCGGGTCCGGCGAGGTCGCTGAGCAACTCGCGGCACTCTGCGACGAGCGACTTGAACTCGGCATTTAGCTCAAGGGTCTGCTCGGCGGCGGCGAGATAGGATTCGATAACGTCGTAGGCGGTGGTCCAGTTTCGACCATCCAGGGCGATTCGGAACTCTCTGGTTTCGTCCCGGCTCAGCGCGGAAAACGCCCGAACCGGCTGGGGAATGTTCCACCGAGGCGCCTGGCCGGCGATCTCCAGCATCAGCGCGAGCTTGACAAGCCCGACCTTACGGCGGGTGCACGATGGGATCATGTTGGCGTCGCCTGAAATGACGTGGAGCCGAATCCACGTCTGGGGCGCGGCATGAGGTTCGTCGCGGGTGTTGAACACCGGCCGCCGGAAAAGGGTTTCGGCGTTGGCGGGCTCGGCGAAGAAGTCGCCGCGGGCGGTCAGCTGAAAGTCGGCACGCGGCCCGGACTCCGAACCGACCTTGCCGGCTCCGCAAAGAATCTGCCGGGCAATCAACATCGGGGTGACGGCGGCGTAGAGGCGCTCGAACCCTAGCTCGCGCGGGACGAGGTAGTTCTCATGCGTACCGTAGCTCGAGCCGTGAAAGTCGGTGTTGTTCTTGTAAACGCTTACCGCCCGGCCTGTCGCCTCGCTGAGCACTCGCGCCGCGCGCAGAAGCACGAACTGGCCGGCGGTGTCGTGGAGTACGAGCTCGTCAAGGGACCAGCATTCGGGGGTCGCATACTCGGGATGGCCGTGGTCGTTGTAGAACCGGGCGCCGTTCGGCAGAATACGGTCCGAGCGGACCTCGTGGGGCGTGCCGTACGTCTTGCCGGTGTCGCGCTTGGCGTCCTCCGGGTCTACGGCCAACCGGTCCAGGCGAAAGCCGCGCAGGTCGGCCCGAGGCGATTCATAGCAGTAATCCCAGCCGGCGAAGCAGGGCCCGGGGTAGCCGCGCACGAAGGCGATCGCGTCTTCGATTTGATCGTCGGCGCTGCGCCCCTCGACGGTGAACCCGTACTCCGTCTCGATTCCGGCAAGAATAAGCCCGGCCGACGCATTCGCGTCGGCCGGGCTGGTGTTGCTCATTACACGCGGAAGACGAGGAACTTTCCGGTGGTCTTGAAGCCGGTCGGGAGCGTGCCGCTGAAGCTATAACGGCCGAATCGGACGTTTGCGGGAACGCTGGTTGCTGCGCCGGTGCCGTCGACGAGGCGGCTGACGGTGCCGGTGATGGCGCCGGAAACCGCGCCGGTCTCGATGTTGGCGATCGGATAGACCGTGAACGTGAGGCCGGTGAGATCGACGAGCCCGAAGTACATGTTCGTGATGTTGTGGTTCGCATCGCGAACGATCACGACCATGTCCTGGTTGTTGTCATCGCCGGTGTGCGGCATCGTGATGACCTCGAACGTTCCCAGGTTGCTGATGACCGAATCGACCGGCCGCCAGATTCCCTGGAGCGAGGTGATCAGGGAGCCGCCGGTGATGTCGCGCGGATCGGGATCGCGGAGCGTGTAGGTTCCGCCCTGGGTGATCGGCGGGATCGAAAGCCCGGTCGGCGGCGGCGGAAGGGTGTCGGGGCCGCGGAAAGTTCCGATCTGGGCCACGTTGTTCGGCGTGAAGACGCAGAATGGACCGCCGTAGGTCGAGGTGCTAGCACCGTAGTGCGCGTCCTCTCCGCCAAGGTACACCCGGGTCGCGGGGACCGTGCCACCGACGTTATCGGTGTGGACATTCGGCGGGCTGGCAACGTGGGTGATATCGAACATCACGTAGTCGCTGAGGAACCCCTGAATATCTGGGTTGCCGGCGACCGTGTTGTTCCCGAGGAAGATGTTGCGGTCGAACTGATAGCCGTTCGCGCCATTGAAGATCGAGGCGTCGTTGACGAAGATCTGGACAGTCGTCTGGCGGCCGGGGAAGATTCCGATGTTGGCCGAGAACTCGCCGCCGGTGCCGGCGATCACGGTCTGGGCGCCGTTGGTCGGGTTGAGGAAGTAGGTGCCGTTCGGGCCGGTGATTTCAGATCCGAGGTTCCCGTTCGAGTCCTGCACCTGGAGTGAACGAATGTTGAAATCAAACGTGTTGAAATAGGCGCTGTTCACGATGCCGACCTGGTCGATGATTTGCGCGTTCATCGAGTACTGATTGAGCTGCGCATTGATCGGCTTGGGCAGCGGGTCGGTCAAACCGGTGTCGAGCATGCTCGTCGGCACGCCAGGCCCTTTCAAGGCCGCACTGGCGAAGTTGGCGCTCACGTCACCTAGAGCGCGGCCTTGGCCGGTCAGGTAGTAGACGTAGAGCAGCCCGACGCTCGTGGGCAGGTTTACGGTGGCGATGGAGTCACCGGCGGTGGCGACCGCAGTGGTGGTCGCACCCAGCGTGCCTTTGCCGCCGCCGCCGCCGCACCCAACAATTACAATCGCCGCTCCGGCCAGGAAAATAGGCCATTTCTTCAAAACAGGTTCACCTCGTACTCGCGCTGAACTTCCGCTGACTCAAACCCGAGTCGGCGTCAAGTATAGCAAGTTTCACAGCCACTAACCAAGACGTGCTCTTGGGACGCTTTAGTTTTGATGCAGAGCATACGGCGAGCGTCACGCCGACACCCCGCGAACGCACCTCGATGCGCGCTTTTTGGTCATTCGAACCCAAAGGTACACTCGCCCGACGCGATGAAACGGGATGATCTGCTGGATCTGAACGACGTCCTTCAGCATCCGGGAAGAACCCTAGCGGTCGACATTGCCACCGAGCTCGAACACCAGTCGGACGTCGACCTTCTGGAGAGCGTGACGGGTTACCTGGAAGCGGTCAGCACCGGAAACTTGCTCCTGCTCACCGGCGAGTTCAAGACGAAGGCCAACCTGGACTGCGCTCGATGCTCCGCGCCCCTTCCGGTCGAAGTCTCGTTTTCGATTGACGAGCAGGTTCCGGTGGAGGGTGTGCCGGCCAGCTACGGCACCCAGGACTTCGCGCGGTTGGCGCCTGACGAGCCTTTCGAGCTCTTCGAGGGGAACTCTCTTATCGTGGAGTCGCTCCTGCGCGAGTCGCTTTTGGTGGCCCTGCCTATGCAGCCTTTGTGTGAGTTCGGGTGGGACGGACCGTGCCCACAGGCGGCCGCGCTCGGCGTGGAGGCCAAGCCGCCGGCTTCGCCGCTTGGTGCCCGCCTTGCGGAGCTGATTCATCAAGCGCCCGGGGACGAAGACGCTTGAGCATCGCTTTGGACGTGATGGGCGGCGATCACGCCCCCGAGGAGATCGTCAAAGGCGCGCTCGAGGCGCTTCCGTATCTTAAGCGCAAGCTGATTCTCGTGGGAAAGCCGGAACTCATCGAGCCGTTGTTGGGTTCGACGTCCGGGCTCGAAATTGTCCGCGCAACGGAGTGCGTGGAGATGCACGAGCCGCCGCTTCACGCGTATCGGACGAAGAAAGACTCCTCGGTGATGGTCGGCGCCAAGCTCGTGAAAGAGGGGCGGGCCAAGGCATTCGTGTCGGCCGGAAACACCGGAGCGGTATCGGCAACCTGCCTACTTCAATGGCGACAAGTGCCCGGAATCCACCGCCCGGCCATCGCCAGCCCGATGCCCAACCGGCACGACGGCTTCTTACTTATCGACGCGGGTGCGAGCCCGGATATCGATGCCGAGCACTTGGTCGAATTCGCGCTGATGGGGCGAGCCTACGCCCAACAGGTGATGGGGCGCAAGAATCCGACCGTGCACCTGATGAACATCGGCGAGGAGGAGACGAAGGGCAACGCAATGGCCAAGCAAGGACATAAGCTCCTGGCGAAGTTTCCGTGGTTCGCCGGAAACATCGAGGGCAAGGGGATGTTTTTCCAGAAGTGCGATGTGGTCGTATGCGACGCGTTCGTCGGCAATGTGGTGCTCAAGACGAGCGAAGGGATGGCCGAGTTGATCGTCCACACGATTCGGTCGCAGGTACCGACACATCCCGTGCTTCAGCTCCCCTACCTTCCGCTGCGCAAAATCATGCAGCCGCTGCGCAAGCGGATGGACTACGCGGAGATTGGCGGTTCGCCTCTGCTTGGACTCAACGGACTGTGCACGATCTGCCATGGCAGGAGTTCGTCGAAGGCGATCAAGAACGCGTTGCTGCGGACCGAGTTGGCGGTCGAAAGGGAAATCGTCGAGGCGATTCGAGCGAGCGTGCAAGAGAATCTGCCCGAAAAATCGGAACCCTCGAACGAGTAGCCTTATGGCACATGTGCGTGTCGGCAGGTAGACGTTGAGGGCCGTTGTCACGGGAATCGCACACGCGGTTCCGGAAGCCGTTCTGTCGAATCTGGATCTCGAGCGGATAGTGGAGACCTCCGACGAGTGGATCGTGCAGCGAACGGGAATTCGCGAGCGCCGGATCGCGGGGCCGGAGGAGACGACGGCGACGCTATCGACCCAGGCAGTGCGTACGCTCCTGGCCAAGCGCGGGTTCGATCCCAAA
>DATGIR010000361.1:0-2177 GCA_035295605.1 Fimbriimonadaceae bacterium
GTAGTCCTTTAAATGGTCGGCGGCGCGGGCCAGGCAGGCGGAATTCACGGGGTTCAGGGTGAAGTACACGCCGTGGGCCCGGCCGCTCCATTCAGCAGCCGCACGAGCCGCGGCATCCAGATCATCGAAGTACCCGGACACCACGCGCCCCTTGCGGATCGGAATGCGGATTTCGACCACGCTTCCTGGCTCGACCAGAAGCTGCAAGGCTTCACGAATGGCTCCGATGTCGCTGGCCAAGGCTGAGGTCGCGCCTGGGTTATGAGTGCGGGTAGAATTTGTCTGAACATTAGGTGCCGCTGCGGTCACAGCGCACCTCCTCTCCGAGCCGCCGTCTAACCCACGGCGGCTTTTTCGCTCTCCTCGATGGCTGGAGCCGCTGCCCACGGTCGTCGCCGGCGAACACCACCCGTTGCGTTCGACCATCACGGGACGCTCGCCGCGGTCACCTGAAGCCGTCATGGCGAATCCCGCAACCGGCAGTTGATCAGCCTTCGGTACCAGCAGCCTGATCGCGCTTGAGCTTTTCGATGTACTCAGTGAGCGCCGACTCCGGGATGCGACGCAGGCGGCCAATGACCACGGAGCGAATTTCACCCCTAGCGATCTTGTCGTAAACCACGGTTCGTCCGACACCCAGGATTTCCTTGGCCGCGTCCTCGACGCGATACAACCGCTCGACCATCCGTGTCCTCCGTTCGCCATCCCGGTTCGTCTGGACAATCCCGGGCCGCTTGGCTATACTTCATGGTATGCAATCAGATCGTAAGCATATATCTGATAGTTGGCCCGCAACCCCGGACGCGGTCCGGCGGGAGATCGAACAGCGCCTCGGGCGTCCCATCCCGGATTCGACCTGGGAGGGCCTGGAGCGCCTCGAATTGGTGAGTGAGGCCCTGATCGACCCGAACAGTCTCGACGAGCTCGAGGACTACGCCCGCCGCTTCACCAACGGCTCTGCTCAGCGCCGAGCATCAGGCCGCGAGTCGCGGCGCGACTTGCCTCCCGACGAACGGCTCAAGGTCCTAGAGCAAATGACGGCCCAACAAGCCGCCTCGAACTGGATGGGTCACGTAGCCGATTTCCGAAATGAGCACCTGGGTGGCGGTACGCTGAAGCCCGAACAAGCGCTGGACTGGCTTGACGCGCGGGCCGCCGAAGAAGGCCCTTCGACCACATGGGGGACGCTGCCGATCAATCCAGGAACCGGCGAGCCGCTTCCGAATCCCACAGCGATTTGGTCGATGGACTTCCATTCGCTGTGGTATTGGGCGGACGCGAGTCCGGAGGCGCTCGGTATGGACGCCGCGGCATTCGCACAACTGACGAACGTTCGGGGAAATATCCACATCGGCGAGCGCTATCCACACCTTGACAACGTGAGCATTGTGCACGGCCAGATTTGGGCGGTGGTCCGAACCGCCCAAGGCGGTGTTCTCGACACATTATTTGGCTGGAGTCAACTGCTCGCCGAGTGGTATCGCTGGGAGGCAGGCGAAGCTACCGCGTTCATTCTCACCGGCGCGGTGCCAATGATTCCGCGAATGAGGATTCGTCGTCTCCACATGCACACCCGCCCACCGCAATGGCGCATCGTCCTGGATATCCACCCCACCGTGTCGCCGCGCGAAGTGCTCCTCGTTTACCGCCAGCAACGTCAGGCGGCGCTAGTCGGAACCCAGCGGCGCAAGCAACGTCCGCTCGATGTGCTCTACCGGTTCCGCCAGGAGCGCATCGATCTGCCCTGGCGGGATGTATTCGACCAGTGGAACGCGGCTAACGCCGAGAACAAAGGGCTTCAGTATTCGCAGATCACGAACATGCAGCGCGATTATCGACGGGCAGTCGACCTGGGAACTGGATCGATGCCGTATGCGCTGCCAGGAGACGACCAGTGGTAATCACAACGCGCCCACATGTGAATCTCGGAACCCGGCAGTATTCGGGCGGACCACAGTCGTGACGGCACACCGACGGGGCGCCGGCGAGGGCTCGCTCACCCAACTGCCCGATGGGCGCTGGCAGGCCCGCATCGACCTTGGGTATGTGAACGGCAAGCGGGTCCGCCACGCCTACTTCGGGAAGACTCGCGGCGAGGCCGCGCACAAGCTCAAGCTGGCGCTCGCCGACAAAGAGCGTGGCGCGCCCATGGCACTCCCCAAGCAGACTCTCACTCA
>DATGIR010000362.1:0-17405 GCA_035295605.1 Fimbriimonadaceae bacterium
GGTCGTCGGTTGCCGGGTCGAGCGGCTGCCGCTTCGGGATTGGCAGGTGGATCTGGACCGGGCGGCCGAGTTCTTAGCTGGCGGCGACTTCGATCTGTTCGTCCTCGTGAACCCGAACAGCCCCACCGGACTGCTCCACACACCGGCGCGGGTGAAGGAGTTTCTGCGGCTCGTCCCGGAATGCACGCTGGTCTGGATCGACGAGGCGTACGCCGACTACGCCGGGATAACCTGCGAGCCGCTGGCGCTCGAGTTCCCCAATGTCGTGGTATGCAAGTCGATGTCCAAGGTCTACTCGCTGAGCGGCGTCCGCGCCGCGTATGCGCTCGGAAGCTTTGAATTCGTGGAGTGCCTGTCCCTGCGGACGCCACCTTGGGTCGTCTCGCTGCCCGGACAGGTGGCGGCGGTCGCTGCTCTTAACGACCCCGCCTACTACGCTGCGCGTTACGCCGAAACCCGCCAATTGAGAGCCGACCTGGATGCTGAGCTTCGCATGATCGGCGGCGAGACGGCAAAAGGCGAAACTAATTTCGTGCTTTGGTTCCTCCCCGCCGCTATGGACGCCAGTTTGGTCGCGGACCGCTGTCGCAAGCGGGGTCTATTTCTCCGCGAGGCCGCTTCCATCGGCGCCGGCCTCGAGAACGCCCTGCGAGTTTCCGCCAAGCCGCGCGAAGTGCAGACGAAGCTGCTCGGAATTCTTCGGGACGCCCTGGACTCCTAACCCCGCAAGCCGAGGTTAGAGTCCGACGTAGCCGACGCCCTGTGCGTCGACTACGTTTCCGGACGCGGACGAGGACGTCCGCGCTCCATGAACGTTCAATCACGACCCCACTTTCGTCGATTCCAGCGTCGTAACCGTCTTCTGCAGCCGCCAAACGCGCCCCGACCGCACCCAAGTGTCTAGGTAGCGGTGAATGTGGATCAGCTTCACCCGCTTGTTGGTGATCGGGTCCAGGGAGGCCGTCTTCGACGTTTCATCCGAGACGACGCTGGCAGTGGCGCCCGTCACCTGCACGCTCGCGATTTTCGTTTCGTAGGCGGTCGCCGGCTTTTTGGCAGCCTTCCGTTTGCGGAGACTCGTCTCGTAGTCGGCTCGCTTGATCGTCGTGCCGGTGTACGTGTGCAGCGTGTAGTCGGGTGCGAGGATCGACAGAATCGTCTCAACGTCGTTATTCACCGCCGCTTGCGCCCACCGCGAATATTGATGCTGAATATCTGAGCGAACCGAGGCAGAGGCTCCCGAACTGAGAGCCAGGAACGCCAATACGGGAAGTGAAATTCGTCTCATTTGAGTATTGCGTCGGTTTCGCCGATCAGATTGGCTCTCCGCAGCATTGCCAGGTCCCTGAGGCCCGTCTCGACAATCGTGACGGCCTCGACCGTGTGCTCCTCGGAGAGTAGGATGAGCTTCTCCGCGACAAGCGGAAGCTTGTCCAGGGTGTGCGTGGCGATGATGGTCGTCTTGCCCGCCTCCTGGAGTTGACGGATCGTTCCGACCAGCCAAGCCTGCGAGCGGGGATCGAGTCCCAGGAACGGCTCGTCGAACAGGAGCACGTCCGGGTTCATGCTCAGAACGCTCGATATCGCGACCTTCCGCTTCTCGCCTCCGCTGAGCCGGAACGGCGGGCGATCGGCGAGGTGGGGGATCCCGATAAAGTCCAGAATATCGCGGACTCTTTGGGTCACGATCGCCTCCGGTAGCCCAAGCTGCCGCGGCCCAAAGGCCAGCTCCTCGAATACGGTCGGGTTGAAGAGCTGCGCATCCGCGTTCTGGAACACGAAGCCGACGCTCTGCCGAAACTCGGTTCGGAACTCCGCGGTCTTGAAAGCCGCTTCACTTAGGTTTCGCCCTCGGAAGCGGAGGACGCCGGCGCTCGGAAAGAGCAAGCCGTTGAGAAGGCGGAGCAGCGTCGACTTGCCGCTGCCGTTAGCGCCGAGCACCGCGAGCTGGTCGCCGGCCTCGACATCGAATGTAACCGCCTCGAGCGCCGGCGTTCCGTCGTCGTAGCGATAGCCCAGGCCCTCGGCTTCAAAGAGCATGTCCGCTCCTTAACACCAGCACAAGGGTGAGGGCGGCTACGCCGGCGGCGGCCGCCGTGACGTCGAAAGGCGTCCAGCCGCGCCGCTCCCGCGCCGCGGTCTCGCCCTCGAAGCTACGGGAAAGCATCGCCATGTGGAGTTCCTCGGTGAAGCTCATGCTCTTGGCGAACAGGATCGCCGCGCCGGCCCCGGCGTAAGCCTGGACGTGCCGGCGTTCGGCGGCGCCTACCTGGCGCGACCGTCGCGCATCGACCATGTCGCCGAGCGCCTCCATCAGCACGAAGAGATAGCGGTAAGCCAGCGCCGCGCTGGCTAGGAACGAGCGGGGAACCAGGAGGGAGCGGAGCGAACCGAGGAGATCGTTCCAGCGGGTGGTGGAGTGCCACAGCAGGGCCAAGCCTATGCCGCACGCAAGCCTGAGCACGACAATCGCCGCCACCCCGAGCCCCGCCCGACTCACCTCGACCCCAAGCACGCCGAACGCGGCCGGACCCGGCGTTACCGCCTGCAGCGCTACCGGCCCGGCGGTGAACGCGCCGAAAAACACAACCGCTCCGGCCACCCGGGCGAGGTACGGCTTGAGCGGCACCCGCGAACCGTGGGCCAACACCAGAACCATAAGGGCGAGAGCTATTAGCGGCGCCATCGAGCGCGCCATCGCCACCGCCAACAGCGCCGTCGCGAACCCGATCGTCTTGGCGAGCGGATGGATCGGCTGAAGCCACCCCGGACTCCGCGCGACGTCCTCGGAAGCGATCGCCCTTGCGACCGTCGAGCGCATCTTCAGCAACGTGCGCTCGAGCCAAGGCTCCTTGATCGGGCCGTCGGCGAGGATGGAGGGGTTGGGCTGGAACATCCATTCCGGCGCTGCCCCGAACTTCGAACTGCCAACCGCGAGCCCCGTGTTCTCTGGCCTGGCGCGGCGGGCCAGCGCCCGCGTAAACGCGAGGATCACTCCGGCGCCAACCAAGGCGCTCAGCAGGTAGCCGGCGACCTCCCACGGCTTGCCCGCCGGGTTCGGCAACCCGTAGTCCGGTAGTAGCGGCCGTATGATGCGGTGCGCTCTCTCTACGCCGGTTGGCGTGTACCCGACCATGTCCCGCAGCTCTTGCGCGCCCCACTCACCCCAAGCGCTGCCCGCGGCGAGAAGCCCGAGCGGCGTCAGCACGAGCGCCCAGCCGAGCACCTTGGTGAGCCGGAGCGTTTGCCCGATCCGAACGCGAGCGTGCGAGCGCAACAGCTCCGGGAAGGAGTGCGCCAGATACGCGACCGCCGCGACCGTGATGATGGCTTCGGCCGGACCCGCAACCAGCAGGTGGCTCAGCACCATCGCCGGCACCGCGACGTTCAAGCCGAATGGGCAGTAAAGCGCGTGTCCGGCCAAGTCGTGGGCGAGCGAGGGCTGAAGGCCGAGCAGGATTCCCGCGCTGAGCGAGGCCAAGACGGTTCCCGCGTACGCGCCCAATCCGCAAGCCAGTAGGCGGCGCCGCGACCCGAACTCGCTCGACCCCGCCAAGAGTCGGTAGACGCCGAACGCCGCCATCGGCGCCACGAACGCCATGTCGAAGCAGTTCGCCCCGAGCGAGAGGATGCCGCCGTCCCCAAACAGCAGCGCTTGAATCGCCAGGGTCAGGGTTAGCCCGAGCACCGCCGCCCAGGGCCCGACCAGAATGGCGAGGAGCGCCGCCCCCAGCGCATGCGCGGTGGTGCCGCCCAGGGCCGGAATGTTGAACATTTGCACCGCGAAGCAGAAGGCTGCGCCGATAGAGAGCAGCGGCGCCTGCCTCGACGTGAGCTCCGCCCGCGTTCGCCTTGCCGCCACGAACCACACCGGCGCCATCGCCCCGTAGGCGACGGCTTCGGTGCTCGGGCTCAGATAGGCATCGGGGATATGCATGGGTTCACTAATCGAGGTGAGGAGGTGTACTCGGTTTCAATTCGGCCACACCCGGTTGAATCGTACACTTCGAACGAACCGCTTCGAGGTGGGCTGAGTCGGTCGAGTTGTCACATGTCCGGTCGCGACGGTCGGGAGCCCCTCTCTCGACGGGCACTGGCTTTGAGCGCTCGCCGGCTCAACCATGGTGAGGTCTATCATGACGCGGAGCTCGAACATTACAACTGGTCTGGAATTCACGCTGGACGCTCCGCTTGACTGAGTTTGGCGACTAAGGCTCTCGCCCTTGGCGCAGCGATTCCGTCGAAATGGGGATCGATCTCCAACGCGTCGCTCAGAAGGGTCCGCGCCATCGAGACCCGCCCGGTCGCCTCGCAGATCATCCCCGCGTGGTACAGCACCATCGGGTCACGGGTTCCGGTGGTGAGGGCGCGGCTGATTGCCTTGGCGGCTTCCGCCGCATCGCCGCGCTTCAGGCACACCCAGGCGAGGGTGTCGTACGAGTACAGGTCTTCGCGCGCCTGGAAATCGCGCAGCGCGGCCGCGTACGCGCCCTCCGGGTCGCGCCCGTGATCGGCGCAGAACAGGGCGTACTGCCGGTCGAGCCGGTGGGCGTGGGCGCCTGGGGGCGGTCCCGCCTCGTGGAGGCCGTCGCTGATGCCCGAGGGGCGCCCGACGAGCTCCGCGACCCGGCGAAACTGTTCTTCGGCCTGCGCTTGGTTGCCGAGCATGGCGTACGCATCACCGACCAGGGCCCGGATATCTGCCATCTGCGCGATACGGTCGGAGCGCGAGCCCCAGTCGATCGCCTCTTGCCAGCGGCCGTCCTGAGTAGCCAGCCGTGCCAGGCCGGCCATCGCCTTGTAATCGTTCGGATACAGCTCCAGAGCGCGCCCATATTCCAAACGGGCAGCGTCGTGCCGGCGGGTTTTGGCCAGTTGCATCGCGAGCCGGGTGTGGAACCAGGCGACCGCGTTGCTCGGCATGCCCGCGTTCCGGTCGACCTCCTCGGTCGCGCGCCGGTAATAGGTGAGGGCGGTTTCCGTCTTGCCCTCCACGTCGCAGAGCCGGGCGAGAACGGCATAGCCGGCCGCGTTCGCGGTCACCTGCGGCTTCGTTTTCTGAAGCTTCCTGGCTTCCGCATACCGCCCCAATTCGATGAGCGACTCGATCCGCAGCAGCGCGGTGTCGTCGCTGTAGATCCCGGCCCGCTCTGCCTTCTCGCACTCGGCGAGCGCATCCCTGAAGCGGTGCTCCTGCAGCAGGGCGGAAACCAGCTTGTTCCTAGCGCCGACGTTGCCGAGCAGGCGAATCTTCAGGCTTCGGCGGGCCGCCCTTTCCGCCTTGATCGCGGCATAGTAGTCGTCCGACTCGCGCGACCGGGTCATGTACGCGCTGCAGACGTACGACCAGTTCAGCGCGGCGTTCGGATCCAGCCGCACCGCGCGCTCGTTGCTCGCGATGTCCCGGTCGATCGAAGCCGAGTCGAACGGCTGGTGGAGCGACGAAGAAGTGGCCCGCGCTCGAACCGGCACAGAAGTGAGCGAGGCCAACGTCACGAATCCGACTGCCGCGGCGCCGGCGACTACACAAACGGTGATGAGAGGCTTCATGGGAAGGGGGACCGGCGGGCTCCCGCCCGCCGGTTGAGGGTCAGAGTGGGTTGCCGAGGTACGGGAAGGAGGAAAGGAAGTGCTTTCCGCCCGGCCCGACGTTGTCGGTCGTGAGGGTCGGAATCTCGTTTCCGTCGTCCGGCGCGAGGCCGAGCGCGGAGATCGTGTTGCCGAACACGATGCCGAGCGAGATGTCGATGACGTCGTCGCTCAGTGCGCGGCCACCGAACTTGCCGCCGGTGGCGCCCCCGGTTTCGGTTCCGAGGTAGGCGGCCTTGTCCATCTTGGACAGGTCGGCCTTCAGCATGTCGGGCACGAGGATCGACTCGATGACCGCCCGAGTCTGCGGCGAACGGTTCGCCGGCGAGGTCAGGAACGAATCGATGTCGTTCTTGAGCTCGTTCACGTCGTTCGGTGGCGAGTCTTCGTCGTTAACCTGGTGCCGGTTGTTGGCGACCGTCGCGAACAGCTCGTTCACGGCCGGCCGGGCCAGCCGGTCGATCTGCTTGTACTGCCCGTTGCCCATCGGGGTGCTGGTGGTGGTCCAGAGTCCGATGACCGACGAGTGGACGACGTTGCCGCCGCCGGAGGAGCCGCCGCAGCCGGCGACCCCGAGGGAGACGGCGATGAGGGATGCGATGGATAGCTTGTTCATGGTGGGTCCTCCTTACTGGGTGAGCATGCTCCTCGGCAGCTCGATGACGATCGAGAGCACGTTGAACTGGTGGGCGGACAGGAAGTCCACCGCCGGGTTGGTCACGCCGGGGCCGGGCGCTTGCCGGAACGTCGTCGCTTGCGGCGCGTTCGGGTTCGAAACCGGCGTTCCGGTAATCGGGGTGGCCCGGTCCGGGAAGATCGTGAAGAACTGGTCGAGGTCGAAGAAGAACGGATCCTCCCGCGCCCCGCAGAACACGGTCATCCCCCGGGTCGGCGAGAACGTCGTGTTGAGCGTTCCCGTCGTCGCGTAAGCCTTCTCCTTGACGTTGCTGTTGCCGGTGGTCGAGGGCCGCAGGGGGCCGGCGATGGCGACGCCCTGGGTTGGGCCGGTCCCGGTGAACTGGGCTTGGATCACGAGATCCTCGACCCCGTCGCCGGTGTTGTCGACCTTGAACTGGTAGAGCACGTTCGGATCGAACGAGGTGCTCGGTCCCGAACCCGGATTGATCAACGGGTGCACGTTCATCACGAGCACGACGTTGTTCGGGTTGGACGAGCTGGGGAAGATGAACACGTCCGAGATGTCCTCGCCGGGGTTGGCGGCGATGTTCGGGGTGTCCGCGTGGTCGGAGGCGTGGCTCCGCTTGATGAGAAAGACGGGTGTCGCAAGTGCGACCAGCCCGATGGCGCAATAAGCAATGACTCGATGTTTCAAGACTCCTCTCCTGTGAGGGGATTGATTTGGCCCGTTTGGGCCCACGGAGTCAGTTAAACGCCGGGATATGATGCCGTCGTGACGCGACTATGAACGGTAGATGAACAGCCCTCAGAAACCAGAACCCAGAACCTGAAACCTAGAACCTGAAACCAAGAACCTAGCCGGCCGGGGTCCGGCCGAACAACTCCTCGACTTCCATCGGGCTGACCAGCACGTCCCGCGGACGCGGGCCGTCGCGCGGGCCTACGATCTGGCGCTCCTCCATCTCGTCCAGCAGCCGCGAGGCGCGCTGGAAGCCGATGGAGAACTTGCGCTGCAGCATTGAGGTCGAAGCCTGGCCGCGGTCGACCGCCCAGCGCACCGCGTCCTCCCACAAGGGATCCGACTGCTCGCCGAAGTCGCCGCCCTCGCGCTTGGCGTCCGCGACCTCCTCGATCGGTTCGAGCGTGTAAGCCGGCGGCTCCTGCTCCCGCCAAAAGCGGCAAACCGCCTCGATCTCGGTCTCGCTTACGTAGCAGCCTTGAATTCGCGTCGGCTTGCTCGCGTCGATCGGCAAAAACAGCATGTCGCCCCGCCCGATCAGCGATTCGGCGCCCTTCGAGTCGATGATCGTTCGCGAGTCGATGTGGGAGGAAACCGTGAACGCGATCCGCGAGGGGATATTCGCCTTGATCGTGCCGGTGATGACGTCCACGCTCGGCCGCTGAGTGGCGATGACGAGGTGGATGCCGGTGGCGCGGGCGAGTTGGGCGAGCCGGCAGATCGAGGTCTCGACCTCGGCCGCGGCTTGGATCATCAGGTCGGCGAGTTCGTCGATGATGACGACGATGTAGGCCATCCGGTCCTGGAACGTCGCCTTGGCGTTGAAGCCGTCGATGTTCCGCACCCCGGCCGCGTTGAACACGTCGTATCGCCGGTCCATCTCGCGCCAAACCGCGCGCAGCACCCCGGGCGCCTCCTTGACGTCGGTGATCACCGGGCACATCAGATGCGGAATCCGGTCGAAGAGCGTGAGCTCGACCCGCTTGGGGTCGATCATCACCAGCCGCAGGTCCTTCGGCGTGTTACGCATCAGCAGGCTCGTGATGATCGTGCTCAGCCCTATCGACTTGCCTGAGTTGGTGGCGCCGCCGATCAGCAGGTGCGGCATCTTCGTAAGGTCGGTGTACTTGGTGGCCCCGCTCACGTCCTTGCCAAGCGTCACCGTGAGGCGGGAGGGGCTGTCGCGGAACTCCTTGGCCTCGCAGAGCTCGCGGAGGAACACCGGCGTCGGCGAGCTGTTGGGCACCTCCACGCCGATGGCGGCCTTCCCCGGGATCGGCGCCTCCACGCGCACGTGGCTGGCGGCCAGGTCCATCGCGATGTTGTCCGCCAGCGCGGTGATGCGCCCCACGCGCACGCCCGGTCCGAGCTGAATCTCGTAGCGGGTGACCGTCGGGCCGGTCGCCACCTCGACCACGTTGGCCTCGATCCCAAACTGTTCGAGCGTCCCTTCGAGGGTCTCGATGTTCTGCTCCATTTCCGCCTTGGAGCGCTGGGAACCCTTGGCCGGCGGCTCCGCCAAAAGCGAAAGCGGCGGGAGCTGGTAGCCCTCCTTGGGCACGCTCGCATCCCGGCTGAGGGCCGGCTCGCGGGGCTCCTCGCCGTTCCGCCAGCGGACCTTGCGGGTCGTCGGCGTCGGCTCCGCGTCCTCGTCGTCCAGCATCTGGGTGGGCGAATCCACCGGGCCGCCGCGGGTTACCGCGTGGGTCGGCAGGCGCCGGGTCGGCCCCGCCTCTCGCGGAAGCGGCTGCTTGCGGTTGCGCAGGGCCGCGACGAGTCCGTGGATCGGCGTGTTCAGGCAGAGAATCGTGCCGACGCAGGTGAGGGCGCCGAGCCCCACGAATTTGGCGGCGCCGAGAAGCGAGGCGAAGGTCCAGCCGACCGCGGCGCCGACGTATCCGCCCGTACGGGCCACCACGTCGATGTCGAAGTAGTCGCCGTGAGACGAGCCGGCCAGCGCGCCGACCAAGGCGAGAAAGACGAGGGTGATGCCGAGGGCGACCGACTTGAGGCCGGAGATCTTCTTGCCGCGTAGCGAGGTGACGCCTAGAAACGCGAAGACGAGGGGAACCGCCCAAGCGCCCTTGCCGAACAGGACGCCGAAGAAGCTGGAAAGAGCCTGGCCGATGAGGCCGGTGTTGGCCATGGCGAGGGAGAGCACCGTGACGACGGCGAGCGCCAGAAGCAGAACTCCAACGATATCGGCGACGCGGTGATCGTTCGCCGCCGGTGCGTCACGCCGGGAAGGCGTGCGTGTGCTGACCCTCATCCTTCGGTCTCCTCGTGCGCTCCATCCTGGACCGCACGAACATTATAGCGAAGTTCGCGCGTATGTCCCGGTAAGTTCCCCGGGCGCCCGGAACCGGGACCGCGCGTGCGTTGCCGCGCCTCAGGGCTTCACGGACTTTTGGGCCTCTTCAAGCTCCGCTTTAGCCCGCTTCACGGCCTCCGCCGCCTGCTTGTCGTATTCGTCCCGCATCTCTTTCGGAAGCGTGCTCATCGTGTATCGCTCCTTCGACGTGAATACGGGAAATGTGAAGCTGCGTTCGCGAAATGAACCTGCGTCCGTTCGGATCCGCAACCGGTAGGTTTGGCGCTCTCCAACTTGTATCGACCTAAACGTCGTATGGATTTGGTCGTCGTAAACGATCGCGCCATCTTCATAGCTCGCGGCTTGACCACCAAGGTCGCCGGGCGTCCATCCTGCCATCGGGTACTCGCGCTGTCCAGGGCCGACCCTCGCAGGACGGATCACGGCCTCGCGGCGCAACGACGTCACGACCCGCTCCGTCCCGGTCAAGCCCTGCGGGAGCACCTCGGTCGGCTCGGCTCGCATATCTGCAGGTGAGAACGGCCTTCCGTCCAATGCGTCCCAATCCGGATTCTCGGGCTCATCGTGGGACCCGGCCTGGGGCTCAATTTCTAACTCGCCAGGCGAAGAGTCCATAACGAACGCTCTGACCAGGGAACGGGTCTCGGGGCTGAGCGAGTTGAGCGGAACTCCATCGCCTTCACTTCGCTTGCGCTGCTCCGCACCCATTGAGGCCAGCATCCTCGCGACAGTCCAATCGCTGTGCAGCTCGAACAATTCCGGGCAGGCCCACGGCAACCAAGTGTCAACCAGCCGCGATCCGCCGGGTTGCAGGAAGCCGGAGAGCGCGACTTCGCCGACGTCACCAAAGTTCAGGTCGTCTCTTTCCGCGATGCGCTGCGTCAACCTCGCAAGGGCGAGCCGATCGACCGACGCCGTCCCAGAGTCCGTTCGCGAAACGACAAGCCACCCTCCGTCTTTGAACTCGCTGGAATGTGTCTCGACATCAAGGGCAGCCTCGACGTCATCCGGGCCCGGGTCCGCATATCCGAACCCCACCCAGAATCCAGGCATCCACTGGATCAGTGCGTCCGAAACGCACGCGACTAGCTGCAGTTGTTTGGCTCTGGCAGTCCCGACCAGCAGCTCGCCGGCGTACTGGAGGGGATCGACAAGGTCAGGTCGTTTAAGCAGCGCAACGGCTTCCTCACGCAGGGGTGCGTTGGTCCCGTGGGAGTCGGTCCACACAAACTTCTCGAACCTCTTGGTTCGTTCCGAGATTGGAATCGGCAAGTTACGCCCGCCCCGGGGCGCCCGCCTCTCGGATAACACGCTAGTATTATCCGGCCAGTAGAATCCGGAGTCGACGGTATCCCATGCCCCGACACCTCGGATGTACCGACCGGTCCGGTCATAGGCGCGAATCCGCACGTCAACCCTGTCGACGGTGTTCAGCGTGATTGTCTGTGCCCATCCTTCGAAGATGACGTCGAGCTTAGAAATCGGTTCAGGTGGGTTCGGTGCGTCTGCACGTCCGCCAACGGCGGGGCTGGCGCCCTCGCCACTCTTGAGCTTCTGCGTTGCGCGGTCGTACTCTTCCGCCAATGCCGTACACTCCGGGCCCAGGAGCCGCTGCGACGGGTTCGGCACGGTGCTGAATACGGTTCGCCCCTCGGGCGGGAGCGCGGCAATTGTCGCTAGGCCGACAGAATGAAGCAGCTGGAGATAGAACCGAATATAAGCCCGGCGAGCAACTTCGTACGGATCGGGCGTTGGATTAGGCCGCTCGAGCTTCGCGAGCTCCATTTCGAGCTGGTCCACGGTCTTCTGGATTCGTGCGGTGCGCTTGGCGATCCCCCTCGCTTCATGGATCCCCCGCGCAGCGGCGTCCGGATAAAGCCAAAGTTCGCGGCCCCGGATCCGCCACCGGGCGCCGGTTGCTGCCGCGACCTTCTCGAGAAGCCCAGCCTTTGGCACGTCGTGGACCGAGATGCACAGAACCTCGTTCTCTAGCTCCGGTGAAAGGTGAAGCTCCTCGTGCACCGCCTCGCACAGCCTGGGCAGCAACCGCTTAAACGGCGCGGCATACTCGACGAACGAAATCGAGCCCGGCTCGGCCGCTTGGCCGGACCGGAGGAGCAGACCGAGAAAGAGCGCGAGCATCGACAACCCTCGAACACATTGTAGGACGATGGGCTCGCTAGGTTCGCGTTGATCGAGCCTTCGTTAAGGCTTATCGGGCTTACGGGCGTCGTCCAGATAGGCCTTGTTGGACGCCTTCGTCTCCTCGACCGCCTTGTCGTACTCGGCACGCAGCTCCTTCGGCAGCGTGGCCATCGTATACCGCTCGGCCGAGGTAAAGACGGGGAATAAGAAGATGCCTTCCCGGTACGAGCCCGCCCGGTTATAGATCCGCAGCGCGAATCCCCTCTGTTCGCCCACCTGGATCGACTTGAACGCGGGAAGGAGCGCGCCGGGCTGAACTTTCGGCTCGCCGCTCTCGAACGAAATCCTTTCGAAGTCGTTCCCCAAGTCCGTCGCCGAGATCCCCGAGCGCAGCCCGAATCCGTCTGCTTCTCCAGCCCGAGGGGCGGGACGCAATACGCGTCCGGAGTGCATGGCGATCACCACCCGCTCCGCGCCCGTCAGCCCGCTCGGCATCGCCTCGGTCG
The DNA here is from genome assembly GCA_035295605.1 of Fimbriimonadaceae bacterium. Classification (GTDB taxonomy): domain Bacteria; phylum Armatimonadota; class Fimbriimonadia; order Fimbriimonadales; family Fimbriimonadaceae; genus DAIDHV01. Next base: position 11,951 of record DATGIR010000362.1, read on the forward strand.
GTTCGGCCCGGTAGTCGGCGGGAACCAGCGGGTTGGTCTCGGGTGCATCGGGGTCGGGGCTCTCGTCCTCGACTTTCACCCCGGGGACGCGGTCGAGGTTCAGGCCGCGGCCCGAGTAGTTGCTGTTCAGGAACACGTTTGCCCAGTACCGGCACTCCGGACTCAGCGCACGAAGCTCGATTCCCGACGCCGTTGCCGCGTGCAGTTGCTCCGGCGTCATCTCGGAAACCATCCGGCCGACCACCCAGTCCGAGCTGAGTTCAAGCAAGTCCGTCCGTGCTGCGCTCAGCCACAGGTAAACGAGGAAGCTGGTCCCCGGCTGCGCATAGCCGGCGCGTGCCACCGTCAGGCGTTGGTCCATCGTCAGGTCGTAGCTTTCGACGACCGTCGCTGTCAGCTTCGAGAGAAGCGCCCGGTCCACGCGCGAGTGGTTGAACGAAACGGGCGATACGAGGAGCCAATTGCCGGTCCGAGCGGCATACGACGACTCGTCTGCTTGGAGCGCGGAGAGCACGTCCTCCGCGCCGGGATCCGGCAAGCCGTAATACTCCCAGAACTCTGGAGTCCATCGGAACAGTTCATCGGGGACGCAGGCTACGAGCTGCTGTCGCTCCACCCGCGCCGTGCCCGAAAGCAACTCGCCCGCATAGCTCAACGGGTCCACCAAATTGGGGTGCAAGAGCCGTTCGTTCTTTGCCCTCACCTTGGCTGGATCGGCCCTGCCGGCGCCTCCATACAGGAGCTGATAGAAGACTCGCGAATCCGGGGAGACCGCGAGTGGCTGATTCTGCTCACCCCTTGCTGCGCGGAGCGGGTGCGTTTCGCCGAACTCGCCACCGTTGTCGACCCAGTAGTATCCGTTTTCGTACCAGACCCGCCAGGAGCTGGCCTGAGTCAGGTAGGCGCCGCCGCCATCGTAGCCTCGAGTCTTCATTTCGAGCCCGCCCACGTCGTTCCAGCCGAAACCGTGACTTCGCTCAATGATCACGTCGATTTTCGAGAGCGGCTTAGCGGGGAGCTTCCGTTCCTCCTCGGAGGCGGAAGTCAGATTCCACCGATAGTTGGCTTCCGCCGCGGCGGCGCACTCCGCAGGCAGCGGAAGCTGGGCGGAGGTCGGCGCCGTGCTGTACACGACGCGCGAGTCGGGCGGAATCTTCGCGATGTCGCGAGGGTCGATCGCTCTGAAGAGCTTGAGCGTGAGGTTCAGTTCAGAGCGGCGGGGGTCCGAGGAAACGTCGACCGCACGCTCGGCTTTGTAATATTGGCGTAGCTTTGCTTCGAACTCGCCGATTCCCTTCTTGATTCGGAGCGTGCGCTTCGCCAACCCCTTTTCTTCGAGCTTCTTCCGGGCCTCTGCATCCGGGTAGAGCCAGAGCTCAGAGCCGCGCGTCCGCCACTGGGCGCCGGCCGCTTCCGCGATCTTATCGAGAAACTCCGCCTTCGGCACGTCGTGGACCGAGATGCACAGCACCTCGTTCTCCAGCTCGGGCGAGAGGTGTAGCTTCTCATGCACAGCCTCACTGAGCCTGGGCAACAGCCGTTTGAACAGCGCCGCGTACTCCGCGAACGAGATCGCTCCCGGCTCGGCCGCCTGGCCGGATTGGAGGAGCAAACCGAGATAGATCGCGAGCACCATGAACCCTCGTACAAATTGTAGGACGGAACTCGCCGGGGCTTAGCGTTGACCGGAACTTGGCTAAGCTGTCAGCCGGTGGCTGCGAGTTCGATCCGGGATTCGATGGTCGGCATTCTCGCCGGCAACCCCGTCCTCGTGCTCTTCCTCGTCTGCGGGTTGGGTTTCGCGCTAGGGCGGATCAAGTTCGGCCGCTCCGGCGTTACGATGGGTCCCGCGGCGGTCCTGTTCGTCGGCCTCGCCGTCGGTTCGATCGACCCCGCCCTCAAGCTTCCCCAGGTCGTGAACATCCTCGGCCTCGTCCTCTTCATGTACAGCGTGGGGCTCGGCGCCTCCACCGGCTTCTTCGCCGCCCTCAACCCGCGCGGCCTGCGTGACGCCGGCATCGCCGTGCTTCCGCTCGTCCTGGGCGCCGCCGCTACTTTCGTCGCCGCCCTGTTCATCCACCTCAACGGCGCCCCCGGCGCCGCCATCTTCACCGGCTCCATGTCGAGCTCCTCCGGTCTCGCCGCCATCCTCGATGCCGCCAAGCAGTCCGGCGCCCCCGCCACGGAAGCCGGCCGCGCCACCGTCAACTACTCGATCGCCTACCTGGACAGCATAGTCGGGCCGATGCTCGTCATCTTGCTGTTCGTCCGGCTCTTTCGGCTCGATCTCAAGAGGGAGGCGCAAACCCTTCCTGAGTACCGCAAAGCGATGGCCGACCTCGTCACCGCCAGCATCCGGGTCAACCGGCCCGAGGCCAAGGAACTGCGGGTGGACGTGCTGAACAAGGTGAACGGCCAAATCGCGGTCGTGTTCGGCCGGGTCGTCCGACGCGGGCGCCCGCTGATCCCGACCGGCGATCTCACCTTTCAGATCGGCGACGTGGTCGTTGCCGTCGGCCCCGAGGACCAAATAGAGCGGGTGACCGCCGCCCTCGGCGAGCGGCTGCCTGACGAGGTCGAGCACGAGCAGTCCGAGCTCGAGCTGCGGCGGGTCTTCGTCTCCAGGCCGGAGGTCGCCGGCGTGCCGCTCAGCAAGCTCGATCTGCCCCGCACCCTCGAGGTCAAAATCACGCGCGTCCGGCGAGGCGACCAGGAGTTCATCCCGAATCGTGATACGCGCCTCGAGCTCGGCGACCGCCTGCGGGTCTTCAGCCAGCGGAACGATCTTCCCAAGATCCGCGACTACTTCGGCGATTCGTTCGAGGCGATCAGCCAGGTCGACTTCCTCGCCCTCGGCTTGGGCGTGACCGCCGGCCTCCTGTTCGGCCTCATCCCCTTCCCGCTGGGAGGTGGGCTCACCCTCCGATTCGGGTTCGCCGGCGGGCCGCTGCTCGCCGGAATCGTGCTCGCCCGGCTCAACCGCACCGGCTCGGTCATCTGGACCCTGCCCTTCAGCGCCAACCTGACCCTGCGCCAGTTCGGGCTGATCCTCTTCGCCGCCGCGATCGGAACTCAGGCCGGATACGGCTTCCTCGACACCGTTATTCACCACGGCGGGGCCGAGGTGCTCGGGGCCGGCCTCGCCGTGAGCCTTCTCGTCGGGGCGGTCACCATGCTCTTCGGCTACAAGTGGCTGAAGGTGCCGATGAACCACCTCATCGGCCTGTATGTCGGCGGTCAAACCCAGCCCATCGTGCTCGAGTTCGCCAAGGCGAGAGCCGGCAACGATCTTGCCGCGACCGGCTATGCGGCGGTCTTTCCCGCCGCCACCGTGGCGAAGATCATCCTGAGCGAGCTGCTCTTCGGCTTCCTTCGCTAACCTACAAACCTTAGGACCTTCCGGTGCCTGTGTCAAAGTCTCATGAAGCCATGCTTGTCGCCGCCCTCCTGCTCGCGCACCTGAGCCCGACGGCGACCAAGACTTGGTACGGTCCCGCCACCGCCTCTTTCGAGACTCAGTTCGCCGGCAACCCGTACGATCCCGTCACGAACGACGTTCGCGTTCGGTTCATGTCGACCGACGGCAAGAAGATCGAGCGGCTGGCCTATTACATGGACGGGACCTGGCGGGCCGACCTCGTGGCCGAGAAGTCCGGCGAATACACGCCGGTCCTGGTCCGGAACGGCGTCGAGCTCCTCGACGCGCCGTGCGTGCAAACGCGAGTCCTGGTCGAGAACCAGCTCGACCACGGCTACCTGCACCCCGACCCGAACTACCCCAACCGGTTCCGCTTCGACGACGGATCGCCCTTCGTTCCCGTCGGCCACAACCTCGGCTGGCCGAGCACCGGCAAGCTCACCTCCGAGGCGCAGATCGCCAAGATGGGCGAGAACGGCCTCACGTGGACCCGCTTCTGGGCGGCAAATTGGGCCGGCCGCAACCCTTGGTGGCCGGTCGATGCGTCCGACCAGCAACCGAAGGAGCTCTGGTCGCCGGCGTTAAGCTCGATCGCCTCCGTGGCTCACGCCTGCGACATAGGCGGCGTCTTCTACCAGCTTGTGCTTTTCAACCACGGGGCGTTCAGCACCAGCGTCGACCCGGATTGGGCGAAGAACCCCTGGAACAGCTCGAACGGAGGTTTTCTCAAATCGGCCGCGGATTTCTTTAACGACCCCGAGGCCAAGCGCCGGACCAAGATGTGGCTCCGCTATGCAGTGGCGCGGTACGCCTCCGATCCCAATTTGATGGCGTTCGAGCTCTACAACGAGGTCGAGAACACCGACGCCGCCCGGCAGGGAAGATGGGCGGATGTGGCGGCCTGGACATCGGAGATGGCCGCCTACATTCGCGCGCTCGATCCCTACGACCACATGATCACGATCAGCTCGAGCCTCGACCACCCCGATGTCTGGAAGCCGCTCGACTACTACCAGCCCCACCTCTACTCGGCCGACCCGGCAGCGTCGATTCTCGCCGCCGTTCTTCCCACCGACCGACCCGTCTTCTTCGGGGAGTTCGGCTCCGCCGACGGGCCGGTCAGCCGGGTTCAACTTCGCAACGCCCTGTACACGGCGCTCTTCGCCAACACGGGCGGGGGCCCGATGCTCTGGGATTGGGACCGGATCGTCTCCGACGGGCTCTACCCGGAGCTGGCGACCGCCGCGAAAATCGTGAAGGATAGCGACGTCGGCCACCACCCCATCGCGTCACGGCTCACGCTGAGCGCCACCGGCTGCGCCGCCCGGGGCATCGGCTCGAGCGAATGGGCGCTGATGCGCCTGGTCGCCTCCGGGCCCGCGCCCTATAACGTGAAGGTGGGCGGCGTGACGGTGGGGGACGGTAGCTGCTCGCTCGAGGTCGTCGACCTCGACTCCGGCAAAAGCACAACCGACACGATCTCGGTCTCCGGCGCGCGTCTGTCCCTGGAGCTACCGGGCAAAGACTGCATCGTCATAGTCAAACAGTCGTGACACAGGGCGTCGGCTACTGGAAGAACCCGATCACAAACAACACGATCCCCACCAACCCCAGCGCCATGCTCATCAGCCAGACCGACCTCACCTTGGTCAGTGCGGATACCGCGCCCAACGCGATCGAGACCTGAAGCATCGCGACCTCGTAGGCGAAGCGCTCATGGCGCTTCATCGTGCGCTTGCTCTCCGCCTCCAGTTCCCCGGCTTTCTGGAACCGGTCATTTTGCTTCGCGTCTTCCTTGTCGAGCTGGGCCTTGTACTCCTTCGCGCGCGGTTGCTCGCCTTTCTGCGAATCCACCATCGTATTCAACGCGATCGTGTACATGTGCGTCTTCTCGCGGCTCGCCTGATACTCGTTCCAGGTGTCCGAGGCCTTGATCTGATCCATCATCGCCTCATTCACCAGGCGCCCCGCTTGCAACGCGCCCACCGCCGCGAATACCGCGAGGATCGCGGTGGATAGCGAAACGGACTTGACCCA
>DATGIR010000363.1:0-6218 GCA_035295605.1 Fimbriimonadaceae bacterium
CACGCTCCGTTACGGGTGGGTGGGACGCCACCTCGACCAGCAGTCCACGGTTGGACCTCTCAACCCGGTTGTCGCCTTGGGCCTTAGCCGCGAGCAGCCGCTTGCTCTCCAGGGCAAGGTTGCGAGCGTGCCCTGCTTCGCCAGCCTTCAGGATATGTCGTCCCTTGTCGGAGACGCCGACACTCAGGCGATGCTCCGCCAGATTCAGCAGGTGGACGGCAAAGCGTCGCCTGCGGAAGAGGTCGTTCGCCGCGCTTCGAATGCGGCCCTTGACGCGATGAGCATCCTTACCAAGCAGGTGCAGACCTACAAGCCGCAGCAGACCTACGGCCGGGACCAGTTCGGTCAAGGCTTTCGTCAGATCTCTCAGCTAATTGCCACGTCGCCGGCGACCCGCGTCGTGTACTTCAGCGCCGGGAGCTTCGACACCCACGCCAATCAGATCAAGACGCACGAGGCGCTGCTCAAGCAGTTCGGCGACGCCGTTCTCGCATTCCAGCGCGAAATGGAGCAGATCAACAAGGCGGACAAAGTCATCGTCCTCGTCTTCTCCGAATTCGGCCGCCGCGCCCAGGAGAACGGCAGCGGTACCGACCACGGCAAGGGCGCCCCGATGTTCGTGATCGGCAAGGGCGTAAAGGGTGGGCTGCACGGCGCGAACCCGGACTTGCAGAACCTGGACGGCGGCGACATCGCCTACAAGATCGACTTCCGGCAGGTCTACGCCACTGCGTTGGACCACTGGATGGGCGGCGACAGCGAAATCGTGCTCGCCCAGAAGTTCGAGGCGATGCCCCTGTTCGGCTAGTCCTGCGGACCGCCGGGATTTGGCCCCTCGGCCGGCTTTGCGGCGATCACTTTGTAGTCGGCCGTAATCGACACTCCCCGAACGAGCGCGACCACGTGCGCCGTCCCGGCGCCGCGTACGTGAAGGTTTCCGCCTTGGTCGATCCACGCCGCGCCGGTGCACGTCCAGATCACCTCGGTGTTGGCGATGTGTCGCCTGGACTCGGCTCCGCCTTGGAGCACGCTCAGGTGGTTGGTGTTCTCGGCGCGCGCGCCAGTCGCGAGCCGGGAGAGCGACAGCTCGTCCTTTGTCGGCTCCGGGCGCCTACCCTTGATGAACACGCCGTTCGCCACCGGCCGCTCAACCCCGTCGCTCGGCCGGTTGATCGTCGAGCCGAAGAGATCGAAGGTGGTGCTGCCCCCGCCGTCCAAATTGATCGCATCGACGCAGCCCAACCGCTTCATGACGTCCGCGGTTTCGGCGAGGCTCGCGCCGGCCGACATCGGCGACCGGCCGTCGATCGTTACAAGCCAGAGGTCGCCGGACTTCGTCCGGCCGATCGCGGTGCGCGGATGGCGTCCCTCCGCGAACTCCTTCTTGAACCGCTCTTCCACGTAGTCGATGGCGACTTGGCCGTTCTTGAGCAGCACCGGCCCCCCGCCGATGATGTTCTGCGCCCGCTTGAAGTCGAACCCGGCAACTTGCTCACGAATTCGAATCGTCTCACCGGCCTGGATGCCGACAAACTTTTCGGCCGCTTTTCCGGTGGCGAGCAGCAGCACGGTTCCTGGCTCGACCGCCCGGCTGGTCAGGTCGGCACCGACCGCCTGAACCGTTCCGGAAAGCTCCATCCCCGGAACCAGATGTGCGTCGGGAACGCTCAGAATGGCGAACGCATTTGGTGGCTTGGCTTGCGCCAACCCGACCGGTGGGAAGTCGACCGTCACCCGGTCTGGCCCGCCATCCTCGTTCAGCCCATCCGCAACGATCGAGCCGCCGGTTTCCGGCATGATCGTGAGCGTCATATCGCTTAAACCCAGCGCCGAGAACCCGGCGCTCCAACCCAGCGCCGCCCTCCGTGCTGCCGGATCCTGACGCGACTGAAACGGCGCGCTGAGTAACTCACCCTCCCGAATCATTAGACCCAGAGGATCGCCGGTGAAAGGGAAGAAGTCGCCGTTGATTCCGGCGATCGCGCCCTCCGCGGCCACGACGTGGGAGACGGTATCCCGACCCTTATCGGGGCCTGGCTCGAACACCGTTCCGCCCGCCAGTTGCGTGTAAGGATGCAGTTCCTTGGCGCGTAAGTTCACCCGGAGCGCATTGACGATCCGCGGCGTCCCCGGATCCCATTCCATCCGGTAGACGAGACCCGGGTTGATCCGCTTCTCCCATGCCTGAATGGGTCCCGGGGTTGTGGTTGGCGCCTGTCCCAGGAACAGCGGCAGGAGAGCGATCAGCTGCATAGCGCTTCGGTATACGTCAGCGTTCCCGTGTCGGCGTCGAGGCGCGCCCGGATTCCGAGCGGAAGCGTGAGCATGTTCTTAGCATGGCCGAACGGGAAGTCGATCACCATCGGAAGCCCCAACGGTTTCAGGCGCTCCACGACAATATCCCTCCAGGAGGTCCCGCCGATCCCCTCATCCACTTTCTCATCGGTCCGGGTCATCTCGCCGACCACGATTCCCGCCGCGCCCTCGAACGCGCCGATGTTCAGCAGATGGGTGAGCATGCCGTCGACCCGATGAGGCGGCTCGTCGACGTCCTCGAGCAGGATCAGCTTCCCGCCGGCCTCCATCGGGTACTCCGTCCCGATCGCGTCGGTTATCAGCATCAGGCAGCCTCCGGTTACGACACCCTCGGCTCGCCCGGAAACGACGGTCGTGGCGGCCGGAGCGCCGCCAGGGACGGAAAGATCGCCCCGCAGGCAGCTCAAGAACGACTCGTACACCCACGGCTCTCGCGGCCAATGAAGCGTTAGGGCCATAGGTGCATGGACGGTGGGCAATCCGCACGCGTTGAGGGCTAAGTGCAGGGTCGTGATGTCCGAAAAGCCGAGGAACAGCTTGTTCTGAGCAGCGAGCGCCGGCAGGTCGAGGTATGGCAGCAAGCGCGCGCTTCCGTATCCGCCCCGGGTACAGAGCACGGCGTCGACGGCGGGGTCGAGAAACGCGTCGGTCAGGTCCTTGGCGCGAACCTCGTCGCTTCCTGCCAGATAGCCGCCGGTGGCCAGCGCGTTCTCGGAGAGCTGGACGACGTAATCCTGCTCCCTGAGAAGCTCGCACATCTCGCGGATGTTCTCGGCCGGTAAGGGCGAGGCGGGCGTGACGAGTCGAATCGTCGCGCCGGGCGCGAGTGCTCGGGGCTTATTCACCGGCCGGCTGCACGAAGAGCTAGTCCGCCGGGGCGATCACGACACGCCGATTCGGCTCTTCGCCTTCGCTGTAGGTGGTGATCCCATCGATCGACGAAAGAACCTTATGCACGACCCGCCGCTCGAACGCCGGGAGGGCATCCAGAACCGCTTCCTCGCCGCGGGCGCGAACCTGCTTGGCCAGCTCGGTCGCCATCGCCTCGAGCCGGGCCTCTCGCCGCCGACGGTAGTTGTTTCCGTCGAGGGTGGCTCGCACGCCGTTGTTGAACCGGCGGCCGGCAATGATGTTGACCAGGTATTGGGTGGCATTCAGCACCTCGCCTTGTTTCCCGACAAGGTGAGCGGCGTCCTGCCCGTCCAGTTCGATGGTGACGTACCGGCCGGAAATCTCCTTAGCCTGAGCGCGAACCTCGAGGCCCGCCTTGGACATCAGGTCATGCACCAGCCCGACGAGGGCGGCGCCGTCGGCTTCGGTGGCAACGACCTCGACCTCCTTCGCGGCTCCATCCTCGCTCGGCTCAGGTTCGGCGGCGGGCGCTTTCTCTTTGGCGCCCCGCCGGCCCTTCTTCGGCTCTGCCTCCTTGGGCTCGGGAGCGGCTTCAGGTTCGGGTTCCGGCTCGGCCTCCGCCTTCGCGGCCGCCTTGCTGGGCCGCTTCGGCTTTTCGGCGGCTGCCGGCTTCGCCTTGGCTTCGACGACCTCGGCCTTGACGCGGACGGTGCTCTTGCCGAACAGGCCCTTCGTCTCCTCGAGCACGGTGACGCTCACGCTGGATTCAGGTACGCCGAGTTTGGTCGCGGCGGCTGCGGTGGCTTCAGCCACGCTCTTGGCGGTGATCTCAATTGATGCCATAAACTTTGGGTCCACTTTACACGAAACCGGTTTGACGCTTAAGAGGGCCGTCGTTTGGGTTTCTGCTTACCGCCGCTTGGCGGTTTTTGCTTTCCGCCGGTGGGCGGTTTCGGGTCGCTCGCCGGCTTGCCGTTGGTCGGTCCTGCCCCGCTCGGGGGCTCCTCATCGTCGTTGGCCCCTTTGATCTGCCGGGCCTGCTCTTCCACCAGCCGCTGGCGCTCCTCCATCTGCTTCTGCATCGACTCCTGGAACTTGTCCCACCAGCCGGCCCTTCGGGTCGTCGGGTGCACGCCGCCAGTCGGGGTGTTGACTTTAACCAGCGGCGGCGCCGGCAGCATGTAGTAGGCCCGAAGCGATTGAGCGGTGGCAAGAACGTTGGTGAACGTCCAGTAGAGGACGAAGGCGGCTGGCACCGGGTAGGTCCCAGTGAGCATGAAGACCGGAAAGAGGAGCGCCACCGAAATGCCGATCGTTCGCTGCTGGCGCACCTGGGTCGGGTCGTTGACCGGCGTGAGCAGCGTTGAGATCAGCAGGGTGACCGCATAGATGATGATAAGGATCGTGTCCTTCTGCCCCAGGTTCGCGGCGGTGAACCCGTGCGTCGCCCGACCGGTCGCTTCGTTGATCCAGAGGAACGTGCCCTTCTGGAACTCGAACCGGTAATGGAGCATGCACTGGTAGACAACCAGGAACAGCGGTAGCTGGACGAGCGCCGGCCAGCACCCCGCGAACGGGTTGAGCCCGTATTCGCGATAGAGCTCCATCGTCTTCTTCTGCTGAATCGTCGGGTCCTTGTGCTTCTCCTTGATCTCCCGCAGCATCGGGGCGAGCTGGGACATCTGGCGGCCCCACATAAGCTGCCGCTGGGAGAGCGGCCAGATCACACCCCGGACGGCGAGCGCAAGAAGAAATGCGGCGAAGGAATAGCTGAAGCCTTGCGAACCGCCGGTGACGTGGACGAGAAAGTCGATGAGCTGATAGCCGGGAATGAATCCCCATACCGGGCTGTGCTCGTTCAGGGCGGAAAGTTGGTTTCGCGCCTCGAGAAAGAGAGAGGCAGGGCTGTAAGTTTGTTTCGAACCGTTGAAGCCCTCGACGGTGTATTCGCGGTTCCACAGCTCGCTGTCGCCGAACTGCCGAGAGTAGTTTTCTAGGAGTTGGTAGGCCTGCTGCGTCTTGTCGTACGAGAAGTTCCGGTACGGCACCAACTGGCCGTTCACTTCATTGAGCGGGATCAGCTGGCCGTTCGCCACGATCGACCGCGAGCCGCGCAGCAAGCCGTCGGACACGGTCACCGCCCCGTCCAGCAGCTTGGAGTTCAGCTCGGCTATCTGTGCGTTTCCGTCCGCCGCCGAGAGCCGCCCCTTCTTGATAAGGTCCTTGGTGCTCGAGATCTGGGTGTTTATCTGAGAGACGAGGCTTTCGTTGAACTCCTTGGCTGCGGTTCCGTCCAGCAGCTTGGCCGCGTTGGCGTGGATGTTCGCGAGGTGGGCGTCGATCGTTAGCTGGGGCCCCGGCTGCTGCTGGTTGAACAGCCGGAGGATCAGGAACATACCGATCCAGAGCGCGATCAGGAGACCCCAGTTGGGCCCCTTCGGCGGCGGGCCTCCGGCGCCCGGTTTGCCGGCCGGTTTCTTGGGCGGATTCTTGCTCATGCTCCCCCCTCGGTTATGGCACAGGGTCCTCGCCGCCCGGGTGCCACGGATGGCAGCGGGCGATGCGCTTCAGCCCCATCCAGGAGCCTTTGAGCAGCCCGTACTTCTCGATCGCTTGCAACGTGTAGTTGGAGCACGAGGGCGTGTAGCGGCAGGTTGGTGGCGCCCAGCGAGTGGCCTTTTGGTAACACAGTATTAGAAAGATTCCGAGGCGGCGTCCCATCGCTTATTGAGCTCGGATAGCAGGGAGACGGCCTCACGATTCAGGATCTCGTAGGGGGTTCGGTTGCTTTCTGCCTTCATCACGACGATGTAATCCAATTGCGGACGCCACTCGGCGGCGTTGCATCGCACAATCTCACGCATTCTGCGCTTCGCACGGTTCCGGAGCGGCTTGCTTCCTAGGGCTTTCGCGGTGGCGATTCCAACGCGGCCCTCACCCTCGCCGGCCATCAGGCGCAGGTTTTTTGAAGCGGCGCCGATGCCGTTCTTGTAGAGGAGGTCGAAACGGGCCTTGGACGGGCCTGTAGGTACCAGTGAGTTACGCCGAAA
>DATGIR010000364.1:0-5387 GCA_035295605.1 Fimbriimonadaceae bacterium
GTCTCAACGTTGTTGATGACGGTCGGGCTGTCCCAGATTCCCGAGACCACCGGGAGCGGGGCGTGGGGAAACTTGAGCCGGGGCATGCCGCGCTCGCCCATCAGCGAGGACATCAACGCCGTCTCCTCGCCGCACTCGTACGAACCGGCGCCCATGTGGATGTACAGGTCGAAGTCGAAGCCTGAGCCGCGAATGTTCTTGCCCAGATACCCCTTCGCATAGGCCTGATCGATCGCGGCACGCACCGCCCGGGCGCCGTCCAGGAATTCGGCCCGGATGTAGATGTAGCCCTTGTCCGAGTTCGTCGCGTACCCCGCGATCGTCATACCTTCGACCAACAGGAAGGGGCACTGCTCCAAAAGCTGCTTGTCCTTGAACGTGCCCGGCTCGCCCTCGTCCGCGTTGCACAGGACGTACTGGGGCCCGCGCCGCTCCTTGGGCAGGCCGTTCCATTTGATCCACGTGGGGAACCCGGCGCCGCCGCGACCGCGCAGGCCGCTGGTCTTGACCTCGTCGATCACCGCCTGCTTTTCCATGCCGAGCGCCTTGTTCAGCCCGGCGTACCCGCCGAGCGAGAGGTACCCCTCCAGCGACGTGTACTTGGGGTTGCCGGCGTGCTCCAGGAGCACCTTGCACTCGCCCATTACTTCGCCCCCGCCGGGATCTGCGCCTTCACGATCGCGTCCGCCATCTGAATCACCGTCGATTCGGGCGTCTTTCGAAGCTTCTCGAGCAGCGCGTCCAGCCCGGCCTCGTCCATCGGCCCGTAGTAGCTGTCGCCCACCTGCATCACCGGCGCCCGGTCGCAGGCGTTCAGGCACTCGACCTCTTCCATGGTGAACATCCCGTCCGGGGTGGTCTCACCGTGGCCGATGCCGAGCTTCTGCTTGATCAGGTCGCGAATTCGGTAGGTGCCGCACACATGGCAACTCAGGCAGGTGCACAACTCGAGCTTGTGCTTCCCCGGCTTGTGGGCCGTGTTGTACATCGTGTAGAACGTGGCAACCCCCTCCACCTCCGCGAAAGCCCGGTTCAAGCGGTGCGCGACCTCGGCGATCGCCTCGCCGCTCAGGAAGCCCTCGTACTCCCGCTGCGCGATCCAGAGGGTTGGGAGGATGCACGACTTCAGGTCGGGGTAGTGCGTCTTGAGCTCTTCCAGCTCGGCGACGGCTGCATCGGAAAACTTGAGGGTGAGGTCTTCGACACGGGGAGCCCTAGGACGATCGGTTGGCGAGCCAATTTGGATAACGTCGCTCATTGGGCGGGTTGAGATTACCTGCCCGGTGTCGACCGCTCTTTAGGGGACCAACTGCCCAAATTCACTCGAGCTCCTTGAATTCGTTGATGGCATGATCAATCACCATGTCGCGGCCGGTTCTGAGGTTTTTCGCGATAAGGTCGTAGGCGCCCATCTCCCAACCATCGACACGCCAACCCAGCAGCCACCGGTCGGACCGGTCTGATCCCCACGCGAGGAATTCGCCCTTGTGAATGGCAACGCGCTGAAGCCCTCCCTTTGCGGTTAATTTGTAGATCCGGGCGAAGTCGTGGAACTTGTGCATCCGGCCGGTCCAGCCATCCTCGGTTATCCAACACCTTCCTCGTCTATCGGGATACCGAACCTCCCAAGCGGTCCCGCGATGCCGCGCCAAGACCTTCGCGCGGGATTCAGTGGGCTGAACCGTCAACAAACTAGCCTCGCCGCGGTCCTGATACTCCTCCGTTCCGAGGACCGCGCGGTCTTCGAGCCAGGCGACCGAACAATTTCGGTTCGCCAGCCCAGAAATGGGAGTGAAAGAGCCCTTGCGCAGCCACGATATACGATTGAGTCCTTGGGGCGTCTGCGCAAGGTTTTTGAAGTCGGGGACACACACGAGCCCGATTCGGGGACTGCCCGCCAGCCCGCTGGTCGACGCGGCGCTCTGAGGCAGGGCAATTCTTTCCCTATCGGTGACGACGAAGGCTTGTAGGTTTTTGTCATCCGATGTACCGGTTCGGACGATGGGCCAGGGCCCGTCCCAACCGATCACCCACGCGTTCTCCGGCACCGCCGTTGAAGTGACCACCGTGAGGCCGCGATAAACGTCGATGCGTTCGCCGTCGATGATCGCGAAGGCTGAACCGGGCCCTGGGTGCAGCTCGGCCTGGCCACCGTACCTGGCGAACGCGCCATGCCAAACCCGGTGGGCGTCGATTTCAAAGATCGGGCTTTCGGTCTGGGAGGTCGAGTGCCAATACTCCACAACAGCATGGAATTGCGGTCCGGAAGCGACGGCTAGAAATGCCATGACTGCGAATGTGGTCACAGCCGGATTATGAGGGTGCCGGCTATCGGTCGATCTCGCCCAGCACGATGTCGATCGACCCGATGATGGCAACCACGTCCGCAATGAGCCGGCCGACGGCGAGGATCTCCAAAGCCTTCAAATTCATGAACGAGCTGGGACGCTCATGCCAGCGGTAGGGCCGGTTCGAACCGTCCGATACAATATAGAAGCCCAGTTCGCCCTTTGAACCTTCCACCGCCGCATAAGCCTCACCGACCGGCGGTCGATACCCTTCCGTCCACAGTTTGAAGTGGTGGATCAGCGATTCCATCGAGTTATCGAGCTCTTCGCGCGGCGGCGGCGAGATCTTCCGATCCGAGGTGCGGAAATCACCGGCAGGCAACCCGTCGATCGCCTGGGCAATGATCTTCACGCTCTCCTTCATCTCCGCGATCCTGACCAGGAAGCGGTCGTACACGTCGCCCTTGTTCCCCACCGGGATGTCGAACGTGAAGTCCTCGTAGCTCGAATACGGCGCGCTCTTGCGCAAGTCCCAGGGCACGCCACTCGCCCGGGCGATAGGCCCGGAAGCCCCGAGTTCCAACGCCTGCTTGCCGCTGAGAATGCCGACGTCGTAGGTTCGTTCCTTCCAGATCGGGTTCTCGACGAGCATGTTCTCGACGACTTCGAGCTCCTTCGGGAAGGAGGACAGAAAGCTTCGCAGCTTCTCTTCGAAACCGTCCGGCATGTCGCCCCGGAGCCCTCCGGGAACGATCCACGAGGGCATCATCCGGACGCCGGAGAACATCTCGAAGAGGTCGAGAATGTACTCACGCTGCTGCCAAACGTAAAAGTAGGGCGTCATCGCGCCGAGGTCCAGCGCGTGCGTTCCCAGCCATACCAGATGGCTGGCAATCCGGCTCAGCTCGGCGAGGATCACCCTCAGGTACTGAGCGCGCTTGGGTATCTCGCAGCCCAGCAGCTTTTCGACCGCCAGAGCGTGGGCCAGGTTGTTCCCATTCGCGTTCAGGTAGTCCATGCGATCGGTCATGACCACGCACTTCTGATACTGCTGGTATTCGGCCTCCTTCTCCATGCCGGTGTGGAGGTAGCCGATTTGGCACTTGCACTGAATGATCGTCTCGCCCTCGAGCTCGCAGATGACGCGGAGCACGCCGTGGGTCGAGGGGTGCTGCGGCCCCATGTTGACGACCATCGTGTTCTCGCCGATCTTCTCGAAGATCGTCTCGGTCGAGGGCATGAAGGTGGTCGAATGGCTCATCGTCCGCTCACCTCCTCGGTGCCGGTCTTGCCGGGGAAGCTCTCGCCGGCGTGCGGCCGGGAGATATCCTCCACCGCCGGGCCGTGCTCGCCCTTGTCGAAGAGCACGTCCTCGCCGCCCAGGGGAAACTCCTTGCGAAGCGGGAAGCCCACCCAATCGTCGGGGAGCAGGAATCGCTGGGTCTGCTCGTTGCCGGCAAACACGATCCCGAAGAGGTCCCACACTTCGCGCTCGGGGAACTCCGCGCCCACGAACACGTGTTTCAGGGTCGGCACCGTCTGTCCGTCGTTCACGCCGACCTTGAGGAAGATCCGCGCGTGGTGTTTGAGCGAGTAGAGGTTGTAGACAACTTCGAACCGTTCCTCGAGGTCCCGCTCGTGGGGCCACGCGGAGTAATCGACGCCAAGGCACTCGGCGAAGTAGCTGTAGTCGAGTTCGGGATCATCCTTCAGCGCCTTGATCGCGTCCACGATCCGGTCCCGCTCGACGCAGAGGAACGTGTCGTCGCGATCCACCTTGACCTTCTTGAGTGCATCGCCGAGCGCCTCCCGGACCTTGACGACGTCGAGCCGTTCCTCGCCGGCCATGGGCGCCGCCATCAGGCGGCCTCTTCCTGCGAACCCTTCTTGGCAGGCAGCGAGGTCGCTTCGTCCCAGTCGATGGCGCCGATCCGCATCACGTAGATGTAGCCGATCACCCAGGTGAGCATATAGCTTAGGAACTCGACGAGGGTGAAGCGCTGGAACGCGGGGCTGGCCGTTTTGTACACCGAGAACCAGCTCCAGAGGAAGACGACTTCGATGTCGAAGATGATAAAGAGGATGCCGACCAGATAGAACTTGATCGGAAAGCGCTCGTGGACGTCGCCCACCGGTTCGACGCCGCACTCGTAGGCCGCCTGCTTGTATTTGCTTCGCTTCTTGGGCCCGAGGAGCCAACTCCCTCCCACGAAGACCACCGCGATAGCGGCCGCGACCACCATCAGCGCGATCACGCCCAAGTAGTCGCTCAGCATCGAGTTCAATTTACCCGCGCGTCGAGGCGGCTACCATACTCGTGGCATGGATTGCGACGTGGCGATCATCGGGGGAGGCCCCGCCGGGTCGACATGCGGGGCGCTGCTCAAGAAGTACGCTCCCCACCTCGACGTCGCGATCTTCGAGGCCGCCAAGTTCCCGCGCGACCATGTCGGCGAGAGCCTGCTTCCGGTCGTTCCGCGAATCCTTCACGAAATGGGCGCATTCGACAAGGTCGAAGCAGCCGACTTCCCGATCAAGGTCGGCGCCACCTACCGCTGGGGCCAGCCGACCGACGTCGACCTCTGGTACTTCTACTTCATCCCGGAGGGCAAGCTGGCGCCCGAGCCGCGGCCGGCGCCGTTCAGGGGGCAGCGCACGGCGACCGCCTTTCAGGTCGACCGCTCCCTGTACGACAAGATCCTCCTCGACCATGCTGCGGCGATGGGCTGCCGGGTCTACGAGAACACGAAAGTCGCGTCCGTCGAGACCGAGGGAGACAAAGTTCTCGGGCTCAACCTCGAATCGGGACGGAAAACCGACTCCGCCGATCTCGAATCACGAGCCACGAGCCACGAGCCACGATTCACCGCTCGTTACTACGTGGACGCCAGCGGCAGCCGGGCCGTCATCCAGCGGGCGATGAACATCGGGGTCGAATCCCCGACGCTCCTCCGCAACATCGCGATTTGGGACTATTGGCAAAACGCGGAGTGGGCCGAGAAGGTGGGGGTGGGAGGAACCTTCATCCAGGTTATGAGCCTGGATTGGGGCTGGCTCTGGTTCATCCCGATCACGCCGACCCGAACCTCGCTCGGTCTC
>DATGIR010000365.1:0-3318 GCA_035295605.1 Fimbriimonadaceae bacterium
ATCACCAAGCTGTTCGGGTAGCGGACCTTCGCGTTATAGCGGGTGAAGACGCTCGGTGCGGATAGCACGACCGGAATGCCCAGGTGGACCTCGATGAGATACCGCGCGTAGAGCGCCGCGTTGTCGCTGGAGCCGCGGGCGGCGAGCACCGCGAGGTCGTAACGCTTCCCGGCAAGGGCGCGAGAGGCCGCTTCGAAATAGAGTTGAGCCCCCGTCGAAAGCCGGTCCGGCTGTTCGCGAATCTCAGCTTCCATATGCCGGCCCAGCATGCCAAGCGGATTATGGTGCAACCGGGCCCGAAGCCGGGGGCAAGGTTGGTTCGTCCATAATCAGGGACGTCCCCCACCCCTTCAGGAATGAACAAATTGCATGCCGGAGCGTTCGCGCTCACCCTCGTCCTCGCCGGCCATAGCGGCCTGGCGCAGGGTCCGACCGACAAGGATTACTTCACCGTGCTCGGCACCGGGTTTGCTTTCGTACGCCCGGCCTCGTGGAAGGTACAGAACCTGAAGCGCGAGCAGCGGGTGACGATCCCTACCCCTGCCGCCCACGGCCCGGCGATCATGCACTTCTACACGGTCGACTGGCGTTACTCCACGTCCGATTGGCAGGACACCCAGGTTCAAGTGGCGTCGGAGCTGAAGCGAAGCGTCGACCGACGCTGGGAGGAGGAGATTCTCGGCATTCCGTTGGTGCTCACCAAAACCTCCGGCGTCGACGCCAAGGGCGTGCCGGACGTGGTCCTCACGGGCATGTTCTACAGCGCGTCCAAGAACAAGATGCTCTTCCGCCTGACGTGCCCGGCGGAGGATTTCGACGTTGCCAACAAGGCGTGGCACGACGCATTTCAGACCCTGCGGACGACCGACGGGAGCAAACCTTCGGCGGATGACCCGAGCAAGAAGCTGACTCCCGACGAGTTGGCGCCAAAACCGTCCGGGCCGCTCCCAGTCACCCAGCTCGGAGGCGCCGGGCAGATGAAGAAGCCGGTCAAGGGGGCGGTGATCGTTCCCGGAAAGGCGGGCGGCAAAAATGCGCTCATCCACCTGCCCTCGGGTTGGTCGGCGGTCGCCCAGAAGGACGGAGGCTGGCTCGTTACCGGCAAGACATTGACCGGTCAGCTTACGATGAGCCTGGCTTCGACTCTCGACTCGGACCCGGTCTCGACGGCGCTCCTCAAGCTTTCCGGCGCCTCCCTCTCTGACTTCACCCAGGTGAAGGATCGCACCGACATCGACGATCAACCAAACAAGGCGGGCGGCCACGTCAGCGCCGTGTTCCGGTCCGGCACCACGGCGCACGGCCAGCTCACCTCCTTTGAGGCGGCGGTCACCACCGGCGACCTTTACGTTTTGTTCCATTGGTCCAGCGTGGGTCCGTTGACGGGAGCGGACCGGAAAGCGCTGAACGAGCTTCTCGCCGAAGTAACGGTCGACACCGCTCCGTGACCGGTCTGGCCGCCGCGTTCAGCACCTCCTCGCCGTGGGCAGGGGTCGCCTTGTTCACCACGAATGGCGAGTCCCTCTGGACTGCCGGCGACCTCGCCCCCCACTCCGCCTCGGCGGCTTTGCCTGCACTGCTATCCGAGGTGCTGGGGAGCGCGGGCGCTAAGATAGACGACATCGAACTCTTCGGCGCCGACCTCGGTCCGGGAAGCTTCACCGGCGTTCGGGTCGGCATCGTCTTCGCCAAGGTTCTCGCCTATGGCCGGCGGGCTAAGGTCTTTGGCGCGACGTCGTTCGACCTGATCGACGCGTCCGGCCCGGCGTTCGTTCCGAGCCGGCGCGGGGAAGTCTTGATTCGGATTCCTGGAGAGGAGCCATACCGGGCGCCTGAACCCCCGCCCGGCGCGATGGGGTACGCATTCGGGGAAGAGGGGGACTTTCCCGATCCCGGGTGCTTTTTCGGGCTGACCGGGGCGCTGGACTTGTTCGAACCGGAGCTACTGCTGCCGAGCTACTTCGCCGAGCCGGCGATATCAACCCCGAAGCGGCCGTACGCGGAGCGCCGTGGCTAAGACCTCGAGTCCGTGGCGCTCAGGCGTGCCGCTGGCCCCGTTCACGACCCTGCAGGCAGGTGGCCCAGCGGCACAATTCGCAGTGTCGGGAAGCGTCGACGAGCTTGCCGGCCTCGCTCTTGCCGCCCAGGGAGGCGGGGAGGCCTTGACGCTCCTCGGCCTGGGGAGCAACGTTCTCGTCTCGGATGCCGGGGTGCCCGGCAAAGTCGTGATCAACAACGCGCGCCGGATCGCGGTCGCCAAGACCGGCGAGGTGCTTGCCGATACCGGATGCAGCTTTCAGGACCTCTTCCTCAAGACCCTCCAATGCGGACTCCGCGGGCTCGAGTTCGCGGTGGGAATCCCCGGCTCGCTGGGCGGCGCGCTCGCCAGCAACGCAGGGGCGTACCGAAGCGCGGTGAGCGAGTTCATCACCGAGCTCGAGGTAGTAAACGAGGGGGAGCGAAAGTGGGTTCCCCCGGCGTGGATGCGTTTCAGTTATCGCGACTCGCGGCTGCGTTCGCATGGCGGGCCGGATGTGGTCGTTCTGCGGGTGCGAATGCAAATGCCCTCTGGATCGATCTGGTCAGGATACGAGGAAGCACGCGAGTACCAACGGCAGCGAATCTCCAAGCAGCCCGCGCCCGCGAGCGCGGGCAGCTTCTTCAAGAACATCCACGACGCCAACCTCGCCGACCGCCTGCCATCGCTTCCAGCCGCCTTGAAGGAGAAAGGGATCGTTCCCGCCGGGTTCGTGATCGAAGGCGCGGGGCTGCGCGGATACCGCCGTGGGGCCGCCGCGTTCGGGAAGCGGCATGCGAATTTTCTGCTCAATTTGGGCGGCGCGACAGCGCACGAGCTACGCTCGCTCGCCGACTTAGTGAAACGCCGGGTGCATGACGCCTATGGGGTGACGCTGGAGGAAGAGGTCCTCTTCCTCGGCGACTGGAGTGGGTATCTCGCATGAACGATCTTGACCGGCACTTGGGGCTTTGGATCAATGGCTGGCCGGATTGGTTCTCGCCGTTTCTCACCTTCTTCAGCATCGCGATGGAGTTCGTGGTCGTGAAAGCCTGCTTCGCCGGCGCGGTGATCGCGATGGTGATCAAGGGCGGGCGTTCCAGGGTAACCGCGTTGCTCGCAGTGCTTTCATGCGCCATTGCGGACGGGCTGACCAACATCCTCAAGCATCAAATGTCCGTGCACCGGCCGTTTCAGTTTCCCGAGCTCGCGGCGCACATGACGATGCGGGTGGGAACGACGGGGAGCATGGGCACCGCCTCCGCCCATGCGGCGAACATGGCGGCGGTCGCGGTGGTCAC
>DATGIR010000366.1:0-6945 GCA_035295605.1 Fimbriimonadaceae bacterium
CGGCGTCCCTGGCTGCCGGCGCCCGCCTCCTCCACATTTCGACCGACTACGTGTTCGGCGGCGGTTCGGCTGAGGCGTACGCCGAAGACGACCCGATAGCGCCGATTCAGAAGTACGGACAAACCAAGGCGGACGGCGAAACCAGCGTTCTGCAAGCCAATCAGGCTTCGGTCATCGCCCGGGTCTCCTGGCTCTTCGGCCCGAGCAAGCGTTGCTTCCCCGTGGGCCTGGTCGAGAGCTTCAAAGCCGGCAAGAGCTTGCGCATCGTGGATGACCAGTGGGGCGTTCCCAGCTACACGGAAGAGGTTTCCCGGATGCTCTTGGACCTTATCGAGGCCGAGGCCGCGCCCGGTATCTACCACGTTGCCGGAAGCGATGCCGTCAACCGGTTTCAGTACGCCGAGGCCGTCGTCCGAGCCTACGGGCGGGCGACCGGCGGGGCCGTGCCGGAGATGACTCCGGTGCCCTCCAGCGAGTTCCCGACCCCGGCGAGGCGCCCGGCCAACAGCGTGATTCTTACCGAGAAGGTTCGAGCGTATACCGCGCCGCACATGCGGATCGATGAAGCGATGGATCGGCTGCTGGTCCGCCTGGCTTAAGGCACGTCGACGATCTTCTTCGAGGTGTCGACCCGGTCGCAGGTGATGAGAAGCGTGCCGGTCCGCCCGGCGCCCTTGCCCGAAAGCTTGAGCTCTCTCACGACCGCGGCCGTCGTCTTCACCTGCTCGACCGACGCCCGCTTGACGTCGTAGGCGGCGACGTCGCGGGCGACGAGGGAAAGAATCTCTCGTCCCTTGTTGAGCTGCAGCTTTAGGGAAGGCTCCTGCTCCGGGGTGACTGGGAACGTGAAGGTCAGCGTCACAGGGTCGCCGACCGCGAATCCGGACTCCTGCTCGCCGATGATCTGCGACTCCTGATGGCTCGCCTTGATCTTGTAGCTCGTATACGCGATCGTCACCGGCGTCGTGTTGTTCCGGAGGCGAAGGGTGAGCGTCTTGCTCGGATCGACCGAGTGCGCGGGCTGGAGGAGGGCGATCGACAAGAGGGCGGCCGCGAGCGTCATCGAATGATTGAACGGGGGCGGAGAGCGAATGGTTCGCCCAGATCCATCCGAGGCGCGCCGGGACGAACCATCCGGCGCCTACAGCCGATCGGTCCGAAACTTCTCGATGAGTTCCAGGGCCACCTCGCGGCCCTTCCAACCCTGCACGTCCACCGCCTTGTTCTCGAGCTGTTTGTAGACCTCGAAGAAGTGCTCGACCTCCTTCATCGTGTGCTCGTTGAGCTGGTCGAGCGACGTGCGGTAGCCGTAGCGCGGATCCTTGAGGGCGACCGACATGATCTTTTCGTCCGGCCCCTTGTCGTCGCTCATGCACAACACGCCGATCGGCGCCGCCTCGATGATGCAGCCCGGAAAGGTTGGGTGGGAAAGGAGCACGAGGACGTCCAGCGGGTCCCCGTCCAGATAGTGCGTTTGCGGGATGTATCCGTAATCGAAGGGATAGAACAGGGGGGAGAAGAGCACGCGGTCCAAGTGGATCAGTCCGGTCTCGGCGTCGACTTCGTACTTGTTCGTGCTGCCGCGCGGAATCTCGATGACGGCGTTGAACTTGTGCGGCGCTTCCGGCCCGATGACCGCGTTGAGGAGGGACATGCGGGGAAGATACCGCTGCCAACGATTTCTAATAAAAGCTTGACAAATGAATGAATCATTCATTATTATACTGTTGTGCCGCGCCCCCCTCGCTCCGCTCGACTGGAACAAATCGCCGATGCCGCTCTGGCAGCGTTCACCGAAAAGGGCTTCCGGCTGACACAAGTCGCGGACGTCGCCCGGATGGCGGGGGTTGCGCCCGGGACGATCTACCTGTTCGCCGAGAGCAAGGAAGCCTTGTTCTGGCTTGCGCTGGCGCGAACGATGGGACGGCCTCTCGAGGACGTTTCCTGCGAGACCCCGACCGCGGGTGAGCTTCGGCAACGATTCGCCCCACACGGCGCATCGCCGAGCTTGAGCGCCTGGCTCGACTCGAATAGGGGGGACATGCCGAGCCTGGACAGGATCGTCGGCGAGTTCTGGGAAACCGTCGACCGAGCCGCGCCCGCCATCAAGCTCGTCGAGAAGTGCGCGTCCGATTGGCCGGAGCTGGCGGCGGCGTTCTACGTCGAGCTTCGGCCCACGGTGTTGCGCAATCTCACCGAGTACCTCGTCCGCGGGGCAGCGGCCGGCGTATGCCGCGCCGTCCCGGACCCGGCCTTGGCCGCCCGGCTGATCATGGAGACCATCGCCTGGTTCGCCATGCACCGGCGCGGCGATCCCGACGGCCGCTTCTACGATGACGAAGCCGCCCGCCGCGTAACCCTCGACGCCCTGATTCACGCTTACGGCCGCGCGCCGACCAAGGAGAAGAAATGAAGCTGCTCGACAAGCCGTCAATCGCGCCGGCAGATTCGCCTATACAGCCCCCAAAGCCCCGTCTCGACTGGGTCGATAACCTTCGAACGCTGATGATCGTGTTCGTCGTCAACATGCACGCGTGCGTCACCTACAGCCACGTCGGAAGTTGGTATTACAACTCGCCGCCCGAACCTTCGCTGAATCAGAAGCTCCCCTTCGTCTTCTGGCAGGCGCATCTGCAGTCCTTCTTCATGGGGTTGCTGTTTCTCCTCGCCGGCTACTACGCGGACCGCTCACTCGCCCGCCGGGGCGCCGGCAGCTTTGTGAAAGAGCGGCTTCGCCGGCTCGGCATCCCGACCCTCGTCTACATGCTCGCGGTCCATCCGTTCATCGTATTGGTGCTTCACCCAGGCTACGCCGCTGGGACTTGGGCGGACTACTTGCACTTTGTAATCTCGGGCCGGTTCATCGGCGCCAGCGGCCCGATGTGGTTCGCGTTCGCCCTCTTGCTCTTCTCTCTGGCATTCGCCGCGGTCGGTAACCGGCTGCCGAACCCGAAGTCCGCGCCGCTCAGGCTTTCGCCGGTCGCGCTCATCGCCATCGGAGCAGCTCTGGCAGTCGCATCGTTCCTCGTTCGCATTGTTCAGCCGCTCGGCTCGTCGGTCCTGAACTTCCAGCTTGCCTACTTCTCCCAATACGTTGTGGCGTTCGGTCTTGGAATTTACGTGTCCCGCCGAGACGGTCTTAGCGCCCTCGCGGGTAGCCCGGTTGCCCGCCGAGCCGGGCTCGCCGGGGTCATCCTCGGCCCTATAGCACTCGCAGGTGTGGCGATAGCCAGTCTCCCGATCCCCGAGCATGCTCCGCCGGCATTCAACGGCGGCTGGAACCTTCCCGCCCTCCTCCTTGCATCGTGGGAGCAACTGACGGGCATCGCCCTGGCTTTGGGCGCCATCGCCTTCTGTGCGTACCGACTGAATCGAAAGACGCCGCTCTCGGCCTGGCTGTCCGACCGATCGTTCGCGGTGTACATGCTGCATCCGCCGGTTCTGGTGGCGATCAGCCTGCTGCTTCAACCGGTCCGAACAAACCCGTTCGTGATGGCCCCGATCGTCACGATCCTTGGGCTTGGCGTCAGTTACGCGGTCGCGGATCTCGCGAGGCGACTCCCCGGCTTGCGGACGGTGCTGTAGTGGGAGCCGGAACTCCGCCCGGGGCGGCGTGCGTATGGTCGCCGTGAAGCCGGGTTGGAAGTAGACTCGGCGCCGATCCGGTTCGTGCCGGAGGCACTCGGTCCAGGTAATGCTTATCTCCCGTTCTTCCCGTCCGCTCGTCGTCGCTGCCCTCGGGCTTCTCTCCCTGCCGTTCGCCCAAGCGCAGCCGGTGCCGCCGGATCACCTGGCCGGCCTCAAATGGCGCAATCTCGGCCCGTTCCGCGGGGGAAGAGTATCGGCGGTCGCCGGCATTCCCGGTGACGCCGGGACGTTCTACATCGGGCTTCCGGAGGGCGGAGTGTGGAAGACCACCAGCGCCGGTCAGACCTGGTACCCGGTGTTCGACGACGTCAAGGATGTGGCCGCGGTCGGCTCGGTCCAAGTGGCGCCGGCAAACCACGACATCGTTTACGCCGGCACCGGAGAGATCAGCGGGGGCGGGACCGGGAACGGTTTCTACCGGTCCTCCGACGCGGGGAAGAGTTGGAAGCACCTGGGC
This sequence comes from Fimbriimonadaceae bacterium, assembly GCA_035295605.1. Taxonomy (GTDB): domain Bacteria; phylum Armatimonadota; class Fimbriimonadia; order Fimbriimonadales; family Fimbriimonadaceae; genus DAIDHV01. The sequence continues at coordinate 4,106 of DATGIR010000366.1, forward strand.
CTCGAGGCGAGCGAGATCATCCCGACGATTCTCGTTGACCCCCACGAGCCCAACCTCGTGATGTGCGCCGCGCTCGGCAGCACCTCCGAGGCAAGCGATGTGCGCGGCGTGTTCCGCAGCACCGACGGCGGCGAAACGTGGACCCGAACCCTCGCGATCGACAAGGCGGTCGGGGTTCAGCACCTGGCCTGGGCTTATGACAATCCGAGCGTGATCATCGCAACCAGCCTGCGGCGCTTCAACGACCCGAAGGCCAAACCCGATCCGAACGCTTCCCCCAGCGTGGAACTGTACAAGTCCACCGACGAGGGCGCCACCTGGAAGAAGATGAGCCCCAAGGGGCTCCCGAAGATCAGCGGCCGCACGACCGTTGCGGTGGCGATGGGCACCAACTCCCAGCGGATGTACGCGATCGGCACGTGGGGCCTCTTCCGCTCCGACGATGGAGGATCGAACTGGCGCCAGGTGGCCAAGAGCGACAGCCGCATCGCCAACGGCCAGGGCTTCTACTCTTCCGGCGTGTACGTCGACCCGAAGAACCCGGATGTCGTCTACACGATCGCCACGTGCGTCTTCCGCTCCACCGACGGCGGGAACACGTTCGAAGGTTTCAAAGGCGCCCCGGGCGGCGACGACCCTCACCAGCTTTGGATCGACCCCACCGAGGGCCGCCACATCCTCTTAGGCGGCGACCAGGGCGCCACCGTCAGCCTCGACGCCGGCGCCACGTGGGGCTCTTGGTACAACCAGCCGACTGGGCAGCTCTACCACATCACGGTGGACAACCAGTGGCCGTATTGGGTGTACGGCACCCAGCAGGACAGCGGTGGGATCGGCACCGCCAGCCGCGGGAACATGGGCGAGATTTCGCCGCTCGACTGGACCACCAACATGGGCTTCGAGTTCGGCTACGTCCTCGTGGACCCCCTGAACCCGAAGATCACCTACGGCCTCGGACCCGATCTCAAGCTCGTCCGGATCATGCAGCCGAGCGGCCAGTGGACCTCCGCCGGACCGCACCTGGACACCGACAATCCGTTCGCCGCGTTCCCCGGTCAGATGGGCTTTTCCGAGGCCGATCCGCGCGAGCTTTTGGGCGTGTTCGGCCGGCTCATGTCGACCACGGATGGCGGCGTGCACTGGAAGGCACTGAGCCCGAGCATGGCGCAGCCGCCGGCTCCGAAGCCTCCGGCGCCTGGCGGTACTCCCACGCTGGCTCCGCCCGCAGCCCGGGTGACCTCCTTCATCGCCTCCCCTGCGGACCGCAAGACGCTCTGGATCGCAACTTCGACCGGGCTGATCGAGCTTACGCGCGACCACGGCGCCACCTGGATCGACGTCACCCCACCCAAGGGCGCAGCCAAGCAGCGCTCGGTCGCCGTTTTGGCGGGCTCGTACAGGGACCCCGGCGTTGCCTACGCGTCCACCTCCGTCCTCACTTCAGGCAAGACGGCCGCGACCTACCTGCGCACCCGCGATTTTGGCAAGACCTGGACCGAGGTCGGCAAGGGGCTCAGCACCAGCACGACGCTTCGGGAGCCGCTCGCCGCCTTCCGCTGCGACCCGAAGCGCGAGGGGCTGCTCTATGCCTTCGATCTGCGCACCCTCTATGTGTCGTTCGACGCCGGGGATAACTGGCAGCCCATCAATCTGAATTTGCCGTTCACCCAGCTCAGCGACTTGGTGGTCCACGAGAACGATCTGGTGTTGTGTACGTACGGGCGAGGAATCTGGGTGCTGGACGACGTGAGCCCGCTGCGCGAGATGACCCCGGTTACGACCGCGGACGCCGTGCATCTGTACAAGCCGGGGCTGGCGACGCGGGTCCGCCGCAACCTGAACGGCGACACCCCGATGCCGCCGGAAGTGCCGCACGCTCAGAATCCGCCGCTTGGCGCGGTGATCTACTACTCGCTCAACGCGCGGCCGACGAGCCCGATTGCGCTCGAGATTCTCGACCGAAAGGGAAATGTGGTCCGCCACATGTCCAGCAACCCCATCGAACCGTACGACGACCCGCCGCCGCCCGTCTCGCCGTTCTGGCTCGAGCAGCGTAAGCCGCTTCCGGCCGAGCTTGGCCTGAACCGCATCAACTGGAACCTCCGCTACGATACGCCGAGCGCCTTCAATCACGACGCCGGCGACGTGATGGGCGCGGCGCCCGACGACACGCCCGCCGCGATCGAGGGCCCGCTCGTGTTGCCAGGTGAGTACACGGCCCGGCTCACGGTGGACGGCAGGTCGTATACCCAGCGATTCACGGTTCGGAACGATCCGCGTTCCGAGGGCACCCTGCGCGATATGGAAGCGATGCACGAGGTGCAGATGCGGTTGTGCGCCGGCGCCGAGGAATCCCATCTCGGGTACCGCCAGGTGGCCGCGGTTCGCGCTCAGGTCGCGGGCATCCTCGCCGGCAAGCCGGTCGACGAGGTCATTAAAGCCGCCAGGGAGTTCGACAAGAAGCTGGGTGCGATCGGCGGAACGGTTTCGCACGAACGCCGCTTCTTCGGTCCCCCCGACCCGAACAGCTTCGTCGGGGTCAACGGCAACATGCTGTTCAAGCTCGATTCGCTCGATTACGGAGACATGGCCCCGACCGAGACGGTGTACTTCGACGAGGGGAGCGAGTGGTCGAAGCTGAAGGCCGTTACCGAGAAGTGGCGCGCGCTCCTCGCGAAGGAGCTTCCCGAGTTCAACACGCTGTTGGCGAAGCACGGCGTGAAGCCGGTGTCCGGCCCGATCGAGAAGCTCGTCGACGTGCCGGCGCCGGCGAAGAAGTACCTCCCGTCCCCTGCGCAAACCGCGCGGAAGGGCCAATCGTAGGCCTAAATAGCGCGTCT
>DATGIR010000367.1:0-12262 GCA_035295605.1 Fimbriimonadaceae bacterium
ACGCCAGAAGTGCGAAGGTTCGTCTTTGCATCGCCTTGTCCCGCGCAGCCTCCATTTGATCCTCCGGCAGCGAAAGAGCGGCCCAAGCGTCACGCTCGGCCTTCACGATCGCGATGCGCGCCTTGGGTTGGCTGAGGAGAAACTCGAACGGATTCGGACCGATCGGCAAGTCGTCGTCCTTAAGGCCGAGCTTGGTGCGCCCCTCCTTCGTCGCACTAAGGTCTATCACAGAAAGGACCCCGATCAGCTCTCCGCGGCTCTCCCGGCGCAGATTGGGCTTTCGCCACTCCGCGATTGCCGAATCTAGCGCTTTGCGGTATCTGGCCTCGCCCGGCTCCCACATCGACCAGGTGGCAACCGCGCGCACCCCGATCGAGAATATGGCATCCGAAACCATGCAACCGATATCTGACCCTTCTTCATCGCTTTGCCGCGCCATTTGAACGATATCCTTAAAGTCCTTGAGTGCGGCGTCAGGCTGGCGCCTTGCGGCAGCGACCGACCCGCGAAGGGCAACGTACTTGGATGCGCTCTTCATCTCGGCGTACTCGGGAAATAGGGTGGCGACACCGTCCGACCAGTTGCGATCGAACCAACAGCGTGGCCGCTTGGCCGCCTGGTCTACGAGTTGGAGCTGAGATTGGGCCGCAGCGAGGATGCTCTCGGCTGATTCGATGTTCTGTTGAGAGGGTGAGTTCTGAAGGGCGATGTAGACGTCGTCGATCGACGGCGGCGACTTTGAGCCGAACTTGACCGGTGTGACGATCGATCGAAACTTCAGCCGCCGATAAAGGGACCCCGCATTCTCTTCGGGCTTGGCAGGCAGGACCTGCGCGGCGTACTCGGCGGCGGTGACGGGAATGCCCTCGGACCTCGCGAGCCGCAGTTGCTCGTTGAACTCGGCCGCGTCAGCGTTGGCGTTGACGCGGTACCGAACGTAGAGTCCGATCGCGATCGCGCCGATGGCGACGCCGATCCACAACAGCGGTTTGTAGCGCATGGGCCACCCGCATTATCGCCCGGTATTCTCCCCACAATGGACCCCGCTCAGCGCGCCGCCGAGCTTCGCAGCGTCATCGAACACCACCTGTATCTCTATCACGTGCTCGATCGCCCCGAGATCAGCGACACCGAGTACGACATGCTCTTTCGAGAGCTACAGGAACTGGAGGCGAGGCACCCGGAGGTGGCAACGCCGGACTCGCCGACGCTGCGAATCGGCGGGCCCCCGCTCAAGGCGTTTCACCCGCATCGGCACCTCGTGCCGATGCTCTCGCTGGACAACGCCTTTGGCGAGGAAGAGCTCCGCGCGTTCGATCGGCGCGTACGCGAGGGGCTGGAGACGGAAGACCCGGTCACCTACCAGTGCGAGGTGAAATTCGATGGAGCATCCATTAGCTTGACTTACGAAAATGGCGTGCTGACGAATGCGGCCACCCGCGGTGACGGAGAGACCGGAGAGGAGGTGACGGCAAATGCCAAGACGCTTCGAGGCTTGCCGCTGCGCCTCCGGGAGCCGCTAGCGGGAACGGTAGAAGTTCGAGGCGAGGTCGTCATGCTCAAGCGCGTCTTCGAGGAGCTCAACGTTGCCCGGTCCGCGAACGGAGAGCAAGTCTTCGCCAATCCGCGTAACGCCGCCGCCGGCGGACTGCGGCAGCTCGACAGCCGGCTGACCGCCGCGCGCAAGCTTAACTTCATGGCCCATGGGCTCGGCGCGGCCAATTTGGGCGGCCCTTTCGCCGGAACGCAATCCGGGATCATGGCCCGGCTCGCAGAGCTGGGCTTTCCCGTCTACAAGGAGTCGGGCCCCCGGAGCGGAATCGATGCCGTCCTCGACTTCGTATCGACGATTCAGAGCCGCCGCGACGCCCTCGAATTCGGGATCGATGGCGTCGTCATCAAGGTCGACGACCTTGCCGATCAGGGCCGACTCGGCTCGACCGCGCGCGGCCCGCGGTGGGCGATCGCCTACAAGTTTCCCGCCGAGCAGGCGTTTACTCGGCTCAACCACGTGTTCGTTTCGGTCGGAAGGACCGGCAGCCTGAACCCGGTCGCGGACTTGGAGCCCGTATATGTGGGCGGCGTGACCGTTTCCCGGGCCACGCTCCACAACTACGATGAAATTGCCCGCAAAGACATCCGGGAGGGCGATACCGTTGTCGTTCAGCGCGCGGGCGACGTGATTCCCGAGGTTGTGGGGCCTGTGCTCGAAAAGCGGACTCCGGAGGCGCGCGTGCCGGCCGTGCCGACCCATTGTCCGGTCTGCAACACCGCCGCGGTTCGGAAGGAGGGCGAAGTAGTGCTCAAGTGCCCCAACCGGGCGTGTCCGGCCCAGATCGCCGGAAAGCTCGAGCACTTCGTCGGGCGGCGGATGATGGACATCGACGGGCTCGGCGAGAAGCTCATCCACCGTCTTCTCGAGCTCGGGTACCTGGTTGATTTGCCGAGTATCTACCGCCTGCATGAGCGGCGGACCGAGCTCGTCGAGTTGGACCGGCTGGGCGAGCAGAGCATCGACAATCTTCTGGCCGGCATCGAGGCCAGCAAGCGGAGGCCGCTGGCGCGCTTCCTCCACGCCCTGGGGATTCCTGAACTGGGTGAGAAAGGCTCGCAAGACTTGGCACGTGAACTTCGGTCGCTGGATGCGGTGCGATCCGCCGACTACGACACCCTCCTCGCCCTGCCAAACATCGGTCCGCGGACTGCGTCCGAGATTCAGGAGTTCTTCGAAGAGGAGGAGAACCGGCGGATCGTGGATGAGCTGCTCGCGACCGGCGTGGAACCGGAGGAGGGCGCTGCACCTGAGAGCGATCTGTTCGCCGGCCAGACCTTTGTATTCACGGGCAAGCTCGAACGGTTCACGCGCGAGGCTGCCGAGGAGGTCGTCGGCCGTCTCGGCGGCAAAACGGCCGGCAGCGTGAGCAAGCTCACCAGCGTCGTCGTAGCGGGCCCGGGGGCCGGTTCCAAGTTGGCCAAAGCCGAGAGCCTCGGGGTGAAGGTTATGACCGAGTCTGAGTTCCTCGAGCTGTTGCCCGAGGGCGCCCTCTGAACCGTATCGAGCGAGAGATCAGTTCGGCCGAGCTGAATGTGGGCTTGTGCCTGACTTCGGGTCAGGTCTTTCGTTGGTCGCGGAACGCCAGCGACGTATGGACCGGAGTCGACGGCCCGAACTGGTTCCGAATCTTGCAGTTGGAGGAAAGGCTGATCGTTGAGACCAACGGCCAGACCTCAGACCTCGAGCGGTTCTTTCAGCTCCACTTGAGCGCTCGCGACGTCATCCACTCGATTCTCAGCGCAGGGCCCGAACTCGAGCCTTATCTTGGGTTTGGTCGGGGGCTACGGGTGCTCCGATATGCGGATCCCGTCGAGTGCCTCTTCACATTTCTTTGTTCGGCGAACAATCACGTGCCGCGGATTTCGGCGATGGTGCGGCACCTGGCGACGCTTGGACCTCCGCTCGAGGGTCTCGCCGAGCAACGCCGGTTCCCGGGTGTGGAGCGGTTGGCGGCAGTGACGGAAGAGGAACTGCGGTCGGCCGGTTTCGGATATCGGGCAGCCAGTTTGCCGAAGGTGGCCGCCCTACTCCGGGAACGCGGAGGGGACGCGTACGTGTGGAGCCTTCAAGATGCGGAATACGAGGAAGCCCGCGACGAGTTAATCTCGCTTCCGAGCGTCGGTCCCAAACTAGCCGACTGCATCGCCCTCTTCGGGCTCGGATTCGGCGAGTCGGTCCCGGTCGATACCCACATTTGGAAGGCGGCGACCCGGATCTACTTCCCGAACTACGCGGGGCTGTCCCTGACCCCGCAAAAATACGAGGAATTCGCAACATTCTTCAAAAAACGCTTCGGAGCCAACGCCGGATGGGCCCATCAGGCCCTGTTCTATGAAGGCTTGTTGAACTGGCGGAGCCGCTAATTTCGCCCATATGACACAAATGCACCGGGAGTGCGTGTGAGTGATGCTTCGACAACGTAGAGGCCGTAGTTACACGTGTTAGTAACGTCAAGAAAGTGTAATGGCCGATTTCATGCGGTTGACATATACGTGGAGAGGAACGTAGAATCCAAGACCGCACTCAGTATGTTTGACCTACCATTGCGCCGCCGCGGCCGCTCCGCAGCACTTGTACGAGCGATCGCGGTATCCACAATCTTTGCGATCTTCGCCGCCGCTCACGCTGGTGTGGCGGATCAAGTCAAGACCGTCGTGAAATCAACGAAGCTTGCCTCCAAGGTCCTTTACGCGTTCAGCCGCGACGTCGGACCGGGCCGCATCCGAAAGGGCGTATCCGGCGAGGACGGCTACGTTAAGCAAATTTTCCTGGTGAAAACCCATCAGGGGAAGCAGGTTTCCAAACAGCTCATCGACACGGAAGTCAAAAAGCCGGTCGACACGGTCATGCTCATGGGTCGCGCGGGCTTCACCCCTAGCCGCAGTTCGTTCAGCCGCGGCTACGTCAAGGTCATGATCGCAACCGGTTACGACCCGAGCCCGGCCACCATTGGGCGAGGCGCCACCGGCAGGACCTGCACCGGCCGGCACGCCGAGTACGGCTGCATCGCGGTAGACCCGCGGGTTATTCCGTTCGGAACCCTGATGTACGTCGAAGGCTACGGATTCGGCCTGGCCTGCGATAAAGGTTCGGCAATCAAAGGAAACCGCATCGACCTCTGCTTCAACGAGAAGCGGGTCGCGGACGCGTATGGCAAGCGTCCGGTTCGGGTGCACATCCTCAAGAGCCGGTGAACCTCGCCGATCCGGCGACCCTCCAGCGGTTTCTGGCATCCCAGGGCATTAAGGCGACCAAGGAGCTGGGCCAGCATTTTCTCTGCTCGGTAGACGTTGTGAATGCGATCGTCGACCGGGTTTCCGGCTGCCGGGGCGTCTTGGAGATTGGACCCGGTCCCGGCGTTCTGACGGGCCCCCTCGCAGAGTCTGCGGAGCGTGTCGTGGCGATCGAATTGGACGGGCGGATGGCACAGGCGCTGGCCATCTCCGCCCCCATCGCCGAAATCGTGCGGTTAGACGCCCTAAAGGTGGATCTTTCCGCGCTTCTTGACGGGCTGCCCTCCCCTCGTGCGGTAGTTTCAAATCTCCCGTACTACATCACCGCGCCGCTCGTCGAGAGGATCGCGCGCGCGCGCGCGAACTTCGACCAAGCGGTCCTGATGATGCAGCGCGAAGTGGCGCAACGGATCGTCGCGCCGCCGCGCAGTGGGGAGCGGGGATCGCTCTCCGTCTTTCTCCAGGCGGTCTTCAGAATCGAGGTGGTGGCTCAAGTACCGGCGAGCGCGTTTCTGCCGCCCCCGAAAGTCGACTCCACCGTCCTAGCATTGGCGCCCAAGCCCGAGAGCGCGTTCGAGGAGGCTTTCTTCGACTTCGTCCGAATCGGATTCGCTCAGCCTAGAAAGACGCTCGCCAACAATTTGATGGCGGGCCTTCGGCTCGATCGAGAGGCAGTTCAAGCACTGATTACTGCGGCCGGACTGGCCCCCTTGGCCCGAGCCCAGGAATTAACCGAAGGGGAGTGGGTTCGGCTGCGCGGCTTGGCAAGCCAGGCGTAACATCACCGCAGTGGCGATCGGGACCGAGGACCTCAAAGCGCTTGCACGCCGGCTCGGCTTTCAGTCCGTGGGCGTGGCCGAAGCTCGCCCCGCCCAAACGATCGATGCGTACATCGCCTGGGTTGCCTCGGGCATGCACGCGGAAATGGCGTACCTTCCGAACCACATCGTTGCTAAACGCGATCCGTCCGCTCTCCTGCGCGGTGTGCGCTCGGTCATTGCGGTCGCCTTGAACTACGGCCAGCCGAACCCCGCAAGGGCGGGGGCGCCGAGGATTGCCCGATACGCGCTGGGACGTGACTACCACAAGGTGTTGAGGGGCAAGCTTCGCACCCTGGCCCGGCATCTCGGCGCCGTTCACTCGGAGGCTAGCTTTCGCATCTGCGTCGATTCGGCGCCACTCCTGGAGCGGGAATATGCGCAACGGGCCGGGCTCGGCTGGTTCGGCAAGAACACGTGCCTCATCGACTCGCGAAGCGGGAGTTGGTTCGTTCTTGGGTTCCTTCTCACGACGCTGGAACTCGAGCCCGACGTGCCCGCTCTCGGTGGATGCGGTACCTGCCGGGCCTGCATCGATGCGTGCCCTACCGGCGCCATCGTCCTCTCCAAAGGCCGATGGGCCGTCGACAGCCGGAGCTGCATCAGCTACTTCACGATCGAAAAGCGTGGCGCATTCACTGAAGCCGAGGCAGCGATGGTCGGCGGGTGGACGTTTGGCTGCGACGTTTGCCAGGAGGTTTGCCCTTTCAATCAACCCAGAGATTCCCAGCCAAAGCGAGCCCTCGACACAGTCGAGCCCGACTTTCGTGCAACCCGCACGTGGCCGAGCCTGAGAGAACTGGCACAGATTCGAGAGGAGGCCTGGGATGCGCTCACAAAGGGCAGCCCGGTGCGGCGTGTAGGTTTAGCCGGGCTCCGCCGGAACACCCAAGCGAACTTGGCCAACGCCGAGAAGACTCAGGCGGTCTGAAGCTTCGCGGATCGTTCGTCGGTCTGCGCCTCGATGTACATTCGCTCGTACTCGATGGCGCTCTTGCGCCAACTCTCGTCCATCGTCATCACGCGGTGAACGAGCTTGCCCCAGCTCTTCGGCTTACGGTAGGCGGCTGCGAGTCGCTTGACCGCATCGACAAACTCTTCGCGGCTGCGTTGATGGAAGACGAATCCGTCGACCCCTTCGGTGACGGTATCGGCCAAGCCGCCGGTCGCGCGCACCAGCGGTAGGGCGCCGTAGCGGCGCGCGATCATTTGTCCCAGGCCGCACGGCTCGAAGGCGCTCGGCATGAGAAAGCCGTCGCACGCACCGTAGATTCGGGCGCCGAGGGCGAGGTTGAAGCCGTCGATGTAACGCAGATGGTTCGGGAACTCGCGGCCCAGCCGAGTGAGGGCTTCGACCACGTGTGGTTCGCCCGCGCCAAGAATCACGAGCTGCACGGGGATATCGAAGAGCGCCTCGGCAGCTTCGGCGATGAGGTCCATGCCCTTCTGGGAACTCATCCGGCTGACCACACCAAGCAGCGGGGCGCCCTCAATCGGGTCCAGCCTGAGCTCCTCGAGGAGGGCGGACTTGCACGCCGCCTTGCCTGTCATGTCGTCCGCCGAGAAGTGGGCCGGCAGGTCCGGGTCGGCCGCCGGATCGAACATCTCCAAGTCGATCCCGTTGAGAATTCCCCAAAGGCGGCCGCGATCGTCGAGGCTCCGAGTGAATCCATCAAGGTTCGCGCCGAACGATGGGGAGAGGATTTCCTTGGCGTAAGTCGGGCTCACCGTATTCACACGGTTGGAGAAGGCGGCCCCGGCCTTGAGGAAGTTGACACGACCCCATGCCTCCACCTGGTGCACGTTGAAGAGTCCGCGCGAGAGCTGAACCTTGTCGAGGACGTCGAGATCGAATTCGCCCTGATACGCCAGGTTGTGGATGGTGAAGACGGCGGCAGTCTCGGAAAACTCGCTTCGGAACCGCTCCCGCATCAGCACAGGCACGAGGCCCGTGTGCCAATCGTGGCAGTGAATCACGTCCGGCATCCAGCCCAGCGGCTCGAGCATTTGCAAGGTAGCGACGCTGAAGAAGAGATACTGGTCGATTCCAGGGGTGTAGATCGCCTCGCTCCGGTCGACCGATTTGAAGTAGCCGTCGCCGGAGACGAGATAGACGGGCACCCCGTCATGGCTCGTCTCACGAACATCGGCGAGGACGTGCCAATTCGAATTGATTTCGATCGGGAGCTGCCCCAGCAGCGGTTTGATTGGGTTGTGACCGCCCCGCTGGATCATTCCGTAGTCCGGCATCACGATCCTAACGTCGTGTCCTTGGCTCCGGAGGGCTTTGGGCAGACTGCCCACGACATCCGCGAGTCCGCCAACTTTGGCGAACGGCGCCACTTCAACCGATACGAAAAGAACCCTCATTGCCTAGCCGCCGATGGCATATTTCTCGACCCGGGGGTGAGACGATGCCGTGAGGGTTTGGTTCCCTAGCCAAGAACGAAAGACCCAGGCAAGATTGCATGCCGGTTTTTGACGGGCGCGAAAGTTCATCAAGCGAGCTTCTAGAGGGCCTCGATGAGGATCGCGGTAGCTTCGCCGCCACCGATACAAGGGGAGCACACGGCGTACCTGCCGCCGCTTCGACGGAGCTCCAACGCTGCCGAGAGGACGAGTCTTGCCCCGGTCATCCCGATTGGGTGGCCGAGGGCTACCGCTCCTCCATTTACGTTCAACTTTGCATGGGGAATCTTGATTTTTTCTGCCACAACCATCGCTACGACGGCGAAGGCTTCGTTGACCTCGAAGAGATCGATGTCGGCCACTGACATTTGGTGCTCCTTAAGCAGCTTCTCGATCGCGGCGGCCGGGGCAGTCGTGAACCACTCCGGCTGCTGGGCGTGTTGGCTGTATCCGACGATTCGGGCGAGTGGCTTGACGCCGGCCTGCTTGGCCCAACCCGTCGACGAAACCACGACGGCGGCGGCGCCGTCGTTGATCGAGCTTGCGTTGCCGGCGGTGGTGACGCCATCCTTCGCGAAGGCCGGGCGCAGCGAGCCAAGCCGCTCAGGATCGGCGCGTCCCGGGCCTTCGTCCTCGGCGACCGTGATTGGGTCTCCCTTGCGCGCCGGAACTTGAACGGGCACGATCTCTTCGGCGAGCCGACCGGCGTGTTGGGCCTCGACGGCTCGGCGCACGCTCTCGGCCGCGAAGGCGTCGAGTTGCTCCCGCGTGATCTTGAACTCGTTGGCGGTGGCGTCGCCGCAATTCCCCATGTGGCAATCGTTATATGGATCCCAGAGGCCATCGTGGATCATCAGATCGGTCAGCGTGCCGTTGCCCATGCGGTAGCCCGTGCGTGCCTTCTCCAGCAAGTAGGGGGCGTTGGACATTGATTCCATTCCCCCCGCGACGATCATCTGAGCATCGCCGGCCTTGATCGCTTGGGCGGCTTGCATGATCGCTTTCATTCCCGAGCCGCAGACTTTGTTCACGGTCGTACACGGGGTGGAGTTCGGGAGACCGGCGCCGAGCGCGGCTTGCCGGGCCGGCGCCTGACCGAGCCCGCCCTGCAGCACGCAGCCGAAGAGGACTTCGTCGACCTGATCGGGCGGCGCCGAGGCTCGAATCAACGCCTCCGCGATAGCGATTGCGCCGAGTTTCGGTGCGGAGAGGGGGGCCAAAGAGCCTTGGAATGCGCCCATCGGCGTGCGGGCGCCGGCAACGATGACGGCTTCTTCCATGATTTCGGAGCTTCTAGCGTACCGCGACGGCGATGCTGTCACGGACCTGGCGCCGGGCGTTTGACGCGCTTAAACGCTTTCGCTACGTATGCGGTCTCCGGCATTCCCAGCCACTTGGTGACGAAGTAGTACACCCACCCGCTCAGGGAAAAGATGATGAGAAAGATGAAGATCGTTCCCCACCGGTTTTCGTGCGGGGAGAATTTGAAGGTGAAGTACCCAAACACACCGCAGAGCGCGGCCGCGACGCTGCCTTTAAGAAACGTAACGAGAACGCTCTTGACGTCGAATCCGCCAGCGTCCTTGTACGCTAGCGCACCGAGACCGAAAACCATGAGGATGGCGGCGAGGGATCCGCTCAGCGGCATCGCGAGGTACCCGGTCGAGTCTCCGTTAGCATCCGGAGGAAAGAGGGGCCGGAGCACGAAGTACAGGCCGACGAACACGAACGTCGTCAGCGTGCCGATGATGATCGGCATCGCACTCTTGTGCATCGCATAGAAGCTGCGCATGAGCACCGGGTGCAGGCACCAGGCGCAGATCCCGATCGAAAACACCTGGAGACAGTGGGCGGTCGGGTTGAGGTCGGATGGTGCTGTGTGGCCGTAGCCAAATGCCACCCGCACGATCGGCCCTGAGAGGGCGGCGAGGAGCGCGGTCGCGGGAAGGCTGAGATAGAGAACCGTGCGCATCGAGCTCGCAAGCTGGTCGCGGAACATGTCCATTCGCTTCTGCGCGAAGAATTGGCTGAGCGCGGGGAAGGCGGCGAGCGCTAGCGATTGGCCGAATACCCCCAAGGGCGCCTGCATCAGTTTGTTCGAGAGGTCGAGGGCGGTGTTTATCCCCGCGGCGTAGAACGAGCCCAGCGACTGCATGATGAGCCCATAGACGGCGGGCAGGGAGAGGCCGAGCACGACGGGAAGCATCAGCTTGAAGACCGAGCCCACTCCCGGAGCCTTGAGGTTCAGGGAGGGTCGGTAGCGACCGCCGAGCCGGTACACGCCCCACAACGGCAGGATAAGGCTGCCGAGGATCGCGCCGACCAGAGCGCCCCAGGACATGCCGACGATGCCGGGCGAGACAAACGCGCTGAGAACCAGGGCGCCGAAGATGATGCCGACGTTATAGATGTTCGGCGCCAGACCGGGCAGCAGGAATCTCTGTCGCGCGTACAGGGTGCCGATGAGCAGCCCGCCGATGAAAAATGCGTATTGCGCCGGAAGAACGATCCGGGCCATCCGGACAATCAGCGGAAATAGCTCATGGGGCTTTCCCGCCGCAAAGTGCTCGATCAGCCACGGCGCGAAGATCCATGCGAGGCCGATCATGGCGATCACGGCGATCGACATCACCGTGACCACCACGTTGAAGAGTTCCCAGGCGTCGTCTTCCCGCTCGGTGTGAATGAAGCTGCTGAAGATCGGGATGAAGGCGGTGGAAAGCGCGCCGCCGGCGACGAGAAAGAAGATGAGATCCGGAATCGCGAAGGCGAGCCGATAGGCGTCGGTGTGGGGACCGATGCCGAACTTGGCGGTCATCGCCGTATCGCGGAGGATTCCGAGCACGCGGCTGAGGGCAAGCGAGCCCGCCATAATCGCGCTCGCCGTGCCTACGTTCGGAAGCTTGGGGCCGGGTGGCGGAGCCGGGTTAGGGTCGTCGGGCGACGGGGCTGGCACGAGCTTCAATTATGGTTTAGGCGCCGTTCGGCGCGCGCGAAACGTATCATTGGTTGACCATGGGAGGGTTTGGAGCGCGCTTGGCAGGGTTCGCGCTGATGGCGTTGCTCGCAGGATGCGGCCCGCGCGAACTCGGCGCGAAAGCGCCCGCCTTCGGCGCAACGCCGACCTTGTCCACCACGGCGGGCTTTCTTGAAGGGCGCTGGAAGTCCAAGGTCGACGAATCTACCGCGCGCTTCAAAGAGCCCTTACTCAAAGGGCTCATGCCCGACCAATACCTCGAGTTTCGAACCGATCATACGTGCACGTTCACGCTTTACCATCACGACGTGCACATGAAGTGGCAAGAGGCCTCTAACGGCGTGGATCTCACCGCCGTGGACGTTGACGGCGTTCCAGCCGAGAAAGCGAAAGCAGACTACGAGGCCTGGCTCAACTACGGCAGGCACGACATCCGGCGTGACCTCCATCAGCGAGACTTCATGCGGGGCACCGTGCTCGACATAGCGGTGCTCGTGAAGCGCTTGGAACTCATGCCCGACAAGAAGCGCCTCTTCGAGCCGCAAACGCTCCGTTCGGATGGCTCGAGCTTCATGGGCACCGACACGTGGGTGCGAGTGAAGTAGCGGGGGGAACCCGCGTCAGAGGGCGCGGTCCAGGAGTCCCGCGATCGCCTGCTTGGGTCCGGCGCCGACCATCTGGTCGACAACCTTGCCGCCCTTGAACACGAGCAGCGCCGGGATGCTCATGACGCCGTACTGCGATGCGAGGTCCGCGTGCGCGTCCACGTCCACCTTGTAGACGCGGGCCTTTCCGTCGTATTCGGAGGCGATCTGCTCGACCGCGGGGCCGATCGCCTTGCACGGGCCGCACCATTCGGCCCAAAAATCGACGAGCACGGGCACGTCGGACTTCAACACTTTGTCTTCAAAATCACTCGCTGCGAGGGCTAAGCCTTCTGCCATCTATTTCACCTAAGGGACCGGTCCTGCGAGTGTATACCTCGGAACCCGTGCCACCTTCTCTACGTAAGATTTGGCCATTGATCGCAGACCGCGCACGACAACATTCCGTCCGAGCGGGTCAAATACGCGTGACGTTGCTGGAAACCCTTGCGTCCATATTAAGTGGACGCCAGAGGCGTGAGCCGGGCGGCGCAACTAGACCATGCGAAGAATCGCCTATTTAGCAGCAATGAGCGTCATGCTCGCCTCCGTGTCGATGGCCGGAGCCCCAACCAAGAGCGGCGCGGAAACCGGTTTGATCGGCATTCACCTGTACGACTCGGGTT
>DATGIR010000368.1:0-10133 GCA_035295605.1 Fimbriimonadaceae bacterium
CTGCGCCTTGTCGGGGCCTCGGTATTGGCTCTCGCCCTCGTCGGATGCAACGGAGGGGACACGACCTCCAAGGAGCCCGCGGCCGGGAACGTGCCCCACCAGGGCGCGCCGGGGCAGACGCCGGCAGGGACGCCGCTCAAGGTCGCGCTCCTCACCCCCGGCGAGGTGAGCGACTCGGGCTGGAGCGCGATGGCCTACAACGGGCTGCAGGCGGTCAAGCAGAAGATCGGCGCCGACGTCTCCAACAAGGTCTCCACTGGCGAAAACATCGCCGAGGACATGCGCAGCTACGCGCAGCAGGGCTACGGCCTGGTGTTTGGGCACGGCTACGAGTACAACGCCCCGGCCATCAAGGTTGCAAAAGACTTTCCGAACACCGTGTTCGTGAGCTCCTCCGGCGGCGAGACCGCGCCCAACGTCGGCGCATTTCGCTTCTTTTTGGAAGAAGGCTTCTACCTGGCTGGCATGATGGCGGGGAAGATGACGAAGACGGGCACGATCGCCGAGGTCGGCGGGGTCCCGAACATCCCCTCGATCGAGTCGACGTTCAAAGCATTCGAAGCCGGGGCCAAGTCGGTCCGCCCGAACATCGTGATCAAGAAGGTGTACGCGAACTCCTTCGACGACACGGCGAAGGCCAAACAAGCGACGGAGACGGTCATCGGACAGGGCGCCGACTTCATCATTCATCAGGCTAACAATGCGGCCCAGGGCGTGTTCGACGCGGCCAAGGAGAAGGGCGTTTACGCGATCGGCGCCAATGCGGACCAGAACGGCAACGTCGCCGGTTCGGTCATCGCCTCTGCCACGATCGTCGCCGATCCCGCCTTTGTTTCACTGGCGATCGAGGTCCAGTCCGGGCACTACAAGGGCGAAATCCAAACTTTTGGGATGAAGCAGGGAGCGATCGACTTCGTGATCAACCCGAAGCTCAAGGACAAGGTCCCGGCCGACGTGCAGAAGCTGATCGCGGAGACGAAGGACAAGATCGCTCACGGGGGCTTCGAGGTACCCAAGGACAAGTTCTGAGTGGTGAGTGGGGGCGGGCTCGAGCTAGTCGGCATCAGCAAGCGGTTTGGCGCGGTTAAGGCGCTGAACGACGTCTCCCTTTCCTTCAAACCGGGTGAGGTTCACGCCGTGCTCGGGGAGAACGGGGCGGGGAAGTCAACCCTCGTCAACGTGATGGCGGGGCTGACGGCGCCGGATTCGGGGCACGTCATCGCGGACGGAAGAGAACTGCCTGCCGGCGATCCGGTGGCCTCGCGGCGTGCCGGCCTAGGAGTGGTCCACCAGCACTTCACCCTCGTGCCGAGCCTTTCGGCGGCGGAGAACATCGCGCTCTTCCGTATGCGCACGGCGCCGGGCCGGTTCGACGTGGCGGCCCTCGCGGCGCCCGCGCTGGAGCGGGCCAAAACGCTGGGATGGACCCTCGAACCGGACGCGAAGGCGGAGAGCCTACCGGTCGGAGCCAAGCAGCGCATCGAAATCCTCAAGAGCATCTGCGACGACGAACCGTTCCTGCTCTTCGACGAGCCGACGGCGCCGCTCTCGCCGGATGAGGTCGAGGACCTTCTCCGGATCCTTCGGCGGCTGGCCGACGAGGGCCGGGTCGTCGTGCTCGTCGCGCATAAGCTCAAGGAGGTGCTGGCCGTAGCCGACCGGGTGAGCGTGCTTCGCCGCGGCGAGGTTCAGGCGGCAGGCCTGGCGGCACGGGATATTACGGCGGATCAGCTCGCGACGCTCATGGTCGGCGAGCTGCCTCATGCGAAACCCTTGGGCGCCCGTGCCACGAGCCATGGTGGTCTCGTGGCGCAGGAGCTCACGGTGCCGGGCGATTCCGGTGCGCCGGCGGTTCGGCGTGTGAGCTTCTCGGCACGCCGAGGGGAGATTATCGGCATCGGCGGCGTCGACGGAAACGGGCAGGTCGAGTTGGCGGAGGCGATCGCGGGTATCCGGCCGTTCCGGGGTGACCTTACGTTCGACGGAGGGCCAGTTCGCGACGTCGCCTACATCCCCGCGGATCGCCACGCGGACGGCTTGGCGCTGGAAATGGACGTTGCCGACAACCTGCTGCTCGGCCGGTTGCGCTCCTGGCCGCGAAGGCGAGAAGTCGAACCTTGGGCTCGGGAACTGATCGAAAAGTTCGAGGTCAAGACGTCCGGGCCGGCGCAGGCGGCCGTCGAACTCAGCGGCGGAAACCAGCAGAAACTCATCGTCGCGCGCACCCTGGACCGCGAACCGGACTTGGTGGTGGCCGTCAATCCGACTCGGGGACTGGACGTGAAGGCGACGGCGTTCGTCTGTGACCAGCTACGGGCGGCGAGGGACAGAGGCGCTGCGGTCGTGCTCATTTCGGCGGACCTCGACGAACTCTTCGAGGTCGCCGACCAAGTTTCGTTTATGAGCGCGGGGGCGCTTTCGCCGGCGCAGAGCGCCGCCTCGCTGGTCGGCGGCACGCCGTGAGGTCGCGGGCGGCGACGTTCGGCCTGACGGCGGCCGGGCTGCTGGCGATCCTCATCCTCACCCTGCTGGTGTTCGGAATGCCGGTGGGCGCATCGCTCCGGCTGATCGTCGAGGGCGCTTTCGGGGACAAGTACGGGGTTGCGCGCACGATCGTGCGGATCGCCCCGCTGCTCCTCACGGGGCTCGGCGTGACGGTTGCCTGGCGCGCCGGGATGTACAACATCGGGGGCGAAGGGCAATACGTGATCGGCGGGGTTTGCGGTGCGTGGGTCGCCAAGCTGATCGCCGGCTCCCCGTCGGCCGTGGCGACGCCGTTACTGGTCGCGGCCTGCATCGCGGGTGGAGCCGCGTACGGGGCTTTGGCGGGTTGGCTCAAAGCGCGCCGAGGGGTGAACATCGTCATCTCGACGATCCTGCTGAACTTCATAGCCCTGCAAATACTGAGCTGGGCCGTGTCGGGTCCTCTGCGCCAACGGGGGTCGACCCTCCCGTGGAGCGACGAGCTGCCGCGGGCAGTGATGTTCTACCGGCCGGACCACGCCTCGGACCTCCATGCGGGCGTGGCCCTGGCGCTGGTGGCAGCGCTGGCGGTCTATCTCCTGCTCTTCCGAACCCGGTGGGGCTTTCTCGTTCGGCTGGTGGGAATCAATCCGCGGGCGGCGCAGGTGAACCTGATCGACCCCAACCGGGTGCAGGTCGCCGCGATGGCGCTCTCAGGCGCACTGTGCGGGCTGGCAGCCGCGGTTCAATACGTCGGCATCTCGGGCCAGCTCAGCGTGGAGTTCAGCCAGAACTGGGGCTTTCTCGGGATTCCGGTCGCACTTCTGGGCGGCTTGCACCCGGGCGGGCTGCTCCTGAGTTCGGCCTATTTTGGCACCCTCCGCGCCGGAACCGCGAACCTGGCGCGCTTCAGCCAGGGTGGTGACACCCTCGTGTTCGTGATCCAGGCGGTAGCGGTGCTGGGGCTCGCGGGTATCCGTGGCTACACGAGCCTCAGGCGGCCCGTGGCGGAGGCGGTGTGAACGAGATCCTCGCGATCCTCCCGTACGCCGCCCCGGTGGCCTACGCGGCGCTGGGCGAGACGATCGGCGAGCGCAGCGGAGTCATCAACATCGGGCTGGAAGGGACGATGCTCTTTGCCGCGTACGGCGGCCTCGTCGGGGTTTCGCACTTCCACGGTCCGTACCCGGTCCTAGTCGGGCTCCTCCTGGGTTGTCTTTTCGGAGTGATCGTGGCAGTCGGATCCGGGTTCCTGACGGTGCTCCTCAAGGCGGACCAGGTGGTGGTTGGAACCGCGATCAATCTGCTCGCCCTCGGGGTTACCGGCACGCTGTTCCGGGTCGAGTACGGGCATAGCGGGAAGCTCCTGAGTGTGCCGACGCTCTCCCGAATTTCGGGCATCGACTGGGTGGTTGCGGGCTTGGTGGTTGCGGTGCCGGCGGTTTGGCTTCTCCTCCACCGGACCCGCTGGGGTCTGGCGGTACGCTCGACGGGTGAGTACCCGCGGGCGGCGGAGGCGGCCGGGTACAGCGTGCCTCGGCTCCGGCTGCAGGCGGCGGCGCTCGGTGGGGCCCTCGCCGGCCTCGGGGGCAGCTACCTCGTTTTGGGAACCGCGGGCGGCTTCACGGAGAACATGACGAACGGGCGCGGCTTCGTCGCCATCGCGCTCGTGACGTTCGGAAGGATGAATCCGTGGCTCGTGTTCGGAGCGGCGCTGCTGATCGGCTATCTCGACGCTCTGCAACTCGAGCTCCAGGCAAAGGGAACGGCGGTCCCGCGCGAGGTGCTCATCTCCCTGCCCTATCTGGTCGCCCTCATCGTGCTGGTCGGAGTCGGAAAAAGGCGAGTAGCATCGTAGGAACATCTATGGCTGCCGCCGCTCGACCCGTCTATCTGACGCGGCGCGTCATGTTCTCCAGCGGGCACCGGTATTGGTGGAAGGAGCTGTCGGCGGAGGAGAATCGCGAGCTATTCGGCCAGTTCGCCTCACCCTACAACCACGGGCATAACTACGTTCTGGACGTGACCGTGTCCGGCCGGCAGGACCCGCGGACCGCGATGGTGGTCAACATCAAGACCCTGGACGCGATGCTCCAAACCCTCGTCGTCGAGCGCTTCGACAACAAGAGCATCAACGACGAGGTGCCGGAAATGGAGGACGTCCCACCAACGCTGGAAAGCTTGATCGGACATATCCGGCGAACGATCGCGCCGACCGGATGGTTGACGCTGGACGGCAAAGAGGTTCGCCTCGAAGCGTTGCGCTTGGAGGAGCACCCACAGCTGTGGGGAGATTGGAAGGAAGAATCGATGAAGCTCTCGCTAACCCGAAGTTATGAGTTCGCGGCCAGCCACCGGCTGCAGGTTCCCGGCATGACCGAGGAGGAGAACACGGCGCTCTTCGGCAAGTGCAACAACCCCGCGGGCCACGGGCATAACTACGTCGTCGAGGTGACGGTCACCGGACATGTGAACCCGAAGACGGGGATGATGGTGGACCTCGCCGAGCTGGACAACCGGATCAACGATCTTGTGGTCGACAGGTACGACCACAAGAATCTGGATGTCGATTTGCCCGAGTTCAAGGGGAAGGTGTCGACGTCGGAGGCGTTGGCGGTCGAGATCTTCGGACGCTTGAACGGAAAGATTCCGGCGACGCTTGAAGCGGTGCGGCTGTTCGAAACCGGAAGGAGCTCGTTCGAGGTACGCGCCGATCCATAACAAAGCGAATCCAAAACGTGCAAAATATCGTCTAAATCAGGGACGAGAATGGTGACCTCGCATCGATCCATAACGACTTTTATGTCGTGGCCCCCGGCATGGCGGGACACGATAATACGCACGGGTGTGGGTGACCCTGCGGGGTCCGTGCGCGAGTGCGTTCGGACCCCGTTTCTGTTTCTGAGGGAGGGTGAGCGTGGGTAGCCACGAGGTCCTCGTCCTCAACAACAACTACGAGCCGCTCAACGTGTGCAATATGCGGCGCGCGTTCGCGTTGCTGCTGCTCGGCAAGGCCGAGATCATCCAGCAGCGGGACATTCCGGTCGTCACCACGCGCGGTGAGATCACGGCGCCGTCGGTGGTCAAGATGCGGTACGTGGTTCGGCGGCCGATGCCGCAGCTACGACTGTCCCGCCATTCGGTTCTGGCGCGGGACAACTACACGTGCCAGTACTGCGGCTCCAAGGGAAAGGAGCTTACGATCGACCACGTCGTCCCCCGGTGGGTGGGTGGTGAGAACACTTGGGACAACATGGTGGCGTGCTGCCGCCGGTGCAATCTCAAGAAGGCGGATAAGACGCCCCAGCAGGCGAACATGAAGCTCATTCGCAAGCCGCGGCGGCCACACTTTATCCCTTACCTCTCGCTCCCGCTGTACCTTAAGGCCCAGGGACGGGATGATTGGCGGATGTATCTTCCGATATTCGAAGAGTTCGCCATCGAAGCCACCTGGAACTAGCTTCAATCGAAGCAAAAGCCTTGTTTTGCCTCGCGAACCCGCGCGTGGCAGAAGTTGATCTTGCTAAACTGACTTACTTGGTGAACCGGCCACGGACGGTAGGTTAAGCATGGAAGCATATAAGATTCAAGGCGGTAGAAGGCTCCACGGAGTTGTAGATGTCAAGGGCAGCAAAAACACCGCGCTCGCCCTCATGTCGGCAGTCGTTCTTTCGGACGGCGTGACCGTTCTCAGCAACATTCCGAATCTCTCGGACACGCGCAACAAGGCGAGCCTCCTCGAAAGCTTCGGCGTTAAGGCGGAGTGGGACGGAAATCGGCTTTCGCTGGACTGCTCCAACGTACGCGACGGCCAGGCCGACGAGGAGGACGTCCGGGCGATCCGAACGAGCTTCTACCTACTCGGCCCGCTTCTGGCCCGAATCGGCCGCGTCACCCTCCCGGCGCCCGGCGGCTGCAAAATCGGCGCGCGCCCGGTGAACTTGCACCTGCGTGGCTTGGAACTGCTCGGCGCCGATGTGCGGCTGGAGAACGGCAGCTACACGGCGACGGCGGACCGGCTGCGTGGCGCCGAGATCTACCTCGATTTTCCATCGGCGGGGGCGACCCAGCACCTGATGACCACGGCTTGTTATGCGGAAGGGATCACCGTGATCCAGAACGCGGCGATGGAGCCGGAAGTCACGGCCCTGGCGGAGTTTCTCAATAGCCTTGGCGCACGCGTGGAGGGGGCCGGAACAAGCACCGTGACCGTCATGGGCTGCACCCGGCTCACCGGGACCGAGTTCCGAATTCCGTCCGACCGGCTGCAAGCAGGGACATACCTGTTGGCGGGAGCGGTCACGGGTGGCGACGTTACGGTGCGAGGAATTCTTCCGGAGCACCAGACGGCACTGGTCAACAAGCTGCGAGAGGCGGGCGCCGAGGTCGAGGAAGGTTTCGACTGGGTCCGCCTACAAGCCAACGATCGCCTGAAGGGGATCAACGTCATGACGATGCCTTACCCGGGTTTCCCAACCGACATGCAGCAGCCGATGGCCGGCGCCCTCACCGTCGCGAGCGGCACGAGCCTCGTGGAGGAGACGATCTACGAGAGTCGAATCGGGCACGTCCAGGAGCTCAACCGGCTCGGGGCTCAGATTCGGACCGACGGGCGCGCGTCGGTGATCACCGGCGTGGACAAGCTTAAAGGCGCGACCGTCGAGGCCAGCGACCTTCGGGCGGGTGCGGCGCTCTGCCTTGCCGGCTTGGCCGCGGAGGGCACGACGTACGTCAAGAACATCCACTTTATCGATCGCGGCTATGAGGCGTTCGATACGACGCTTGGCGATCTTGGCGCCGAGATTTCGCGGACATCCACCCTGGGAAACAGGGGAGTTAAGGCCTAGTTGCGCTTAGTTGCGGAAATCGGAATCGACCTAGGCACCGCAAACATCCTCGTTTACCGGCGCGGCAAGGGAATCGTTCTGGTCGAGCCCACCGTGGTCGCAGTCAACAATAAGACCGGCCGCGTGCTCTCGGTCGGCAACGACGCCCGCGAAATGCTCGGGCGAACGCCGGGAAACATCTCCGCGATCAGGCCTCTCAAGGACGGCGTGATCGCCGACTACAGCACGACGCTGAAGATGCTCCAGTACATCCTGGACAAGACGGTCGGCAAGCGCCGGCTCCTTCCGCCAACCGTTCTCGTGTGCGTACCCAGCGGGGTCACAAACGTCGAGCGGCGCGCGGTCATCCAAGCCGCCAAAGAGGCAGGCGCCGGCAACGCCTATACGATCGAAGAGCCGATGGCTGCGGCAATTGGCGCAGGATTACCGATTTCTTCGCCTGGTGGAAATATGGTGGTGGATATCGGGGGCGGAACGACCGATATAGCAGTCATCAGCCTTGGCGGCATCGTCCTGAGCCAGAGCCTTCGGGTCGGCGGCAACAAGATGGACGAAGCGATCGTCCGCCATGTGCGTAACACGTACAACCTCATGATCGGCGAGCCGACGGCGGAAGAAATCAAGATCAAGATCGGGTCGGCGTACCCCATGCAGCAAGAGCTGAAGATGGACGTGCGGGGCCGGGACCTTGTCGCCGGGCTCCCGAAGACGGTCGAGGTTACGAGCGAAGAGATCCGCGAGTCGCTGGCAGAGCCGGTCCGGCAAATCGCCGAGAAGCTTTGCGCCGTCCTGGAAGAGACACCTCCAGAGCTGGGAAGCGACGTGATCGAACGCGGAATCACGCTGACGGGCGGAGGTTCGTTGCTTCGCGGTCTGGACAAGATGCTCCGCGCCACCACCGACATTCCCGTCCGCGTCGCCGACAACGCACTGAACTGCGTCGCGATCGGCACTGGCCGCGCCCTCGAGGAAATAGATGCGATCAAGCTGAGCGGCGCCGTTTCCACGATTTAGCCATGCACCTCAGAGCCAAGATCATCTTCATTCCGTTCCTCCTCAGCGCCACCGTCGGGTGGGCACAGGAGGGAACCCTTTCTTCGAGCAAGCCTCAAACCATGCCCACCGTGGATAACGCGCCGGTGACCTGTAAGGAAGCCAAAGAAGTGATCGATGAAGTCCAAGCCGCGATGGAGAATGCGGCGCTTATGAAGGCGGCGCCCGCGAGCAGGCTCGCCGTCAGCGAAAAGGCGGTGACGCGGGCTCAGGTGCTCGACGACTTGGCCAGGTTGGAGCAGGAGTTCCGCCCGGTGTACGTGCTGAAACCGCGAACTCAGTATTGCGATCCCGCGGTCGTAAAGTTCGCCGAACCGGAGCGAAAGAAGGCGATCCGGCTCATCAAGCTGGGCTTTCTGGAGCCGGTCGCCCCGCTCGTCGTCGGTCCCGATGACAAGCTGACGGTCGGTCAGTTCTCGGAGGCGTTGGCGTTCTTCGTCGAGCGGTGGGCGGATATGACCCACATTCCGACGACGAAGTGGTCGCCCGATCTCCAACACCGGGCGCCTATGCGGACACCACGCGCCGGACGTGGGGGACCAGTTCCATTAAGCGCTTCTCCACGACGAGCTTGACCGTCACACTCGATAGCGGGCAGTAACTGCAGGCGCCGCGGAACTTGATCCGCACGGTACCGTCCTCGTCGACGCCGACAAGCTCGATATCCCCGCCGTGGCTCTTGGCGTAATCCCGGGCGTCCGCCATCGCCTCTTGGACGGCGACAAAGAGAGGGTCGTCCGCCTGAGCCGAACGGCGCTTGAAGAGCCTCATTGACGCCGGAGCCAAACAAGCATCTCGCTTGGCCCCCGATTGGCCCAAAGGGCGTACGGGATCATCGTGAGTTCGGCCGGCTCGGTAACGGGCAGCTCGGCCGGGCTGTAAAGCTCGGGGGTCGGCTGGTCGCCTTCACGCTCACCGGAAACGATCAATCTCTGGACGCCTTCGAGGTCCGGGCCCTTCTGCCTGCGCACCTCGGCATCCAGGTCAGCCAGGAAGAGTTGGGGCGCGAAGCCGTTGTCAAGGCTTTCCGCGCAGTAGACCAGCGGCCCCATACTCATTGCTACGCGGCCGAGGTCGTCCCTGACGCGCGGATCGGCCGCTACCCACTGAGGCTGCATTCCGAGGTCGAGGGTCAGCCGGTCGCCGGCGCTCCAGCGCTTTCGGTAAACGGCGTAGCCGTTCTCGTAGGTCGCTTCCTTCTGGAGTCCGGGTACTTCGCCTTGGACCTCATCGGCCCAATCGGGAATCCGGACCCGGAGCTCAAATTCGACCGGCTTGGCGGGATCGAGGTGAACGACGACCCGTCCGGACCATGGATAATCGGACTCAACCTTGATCTGGACGCGTGTCCCTGCGCACGTCGTGTCGGCTTCTAGGGCGATCGGAATGTTCAACCAGAACGCGTCATCGCTCGCGCCGACCGCGTAATTGCCAACCGAGCCGATGAGCCGGGCGATGTTCGGTGGGCAGCAGGCGCACTCGAACCATGGAACGCGCTCGTGATTGCCCCGGCTCTCCAGCGGATTGACGTAGAAGTAGCGGTCGCCGCTGAGGGAGACTCCGGCGAGCGCACCGTTGTAGAGGGCGCGCTCCACGATGCCGATGTAGTCGGCATTTCCCGTCGCCTGCCCGAGCTTTTGCCCCCAGAAGACGAGTCCAATTGCCGCGCACGTTTCGGCATAGGCCGTCGCGTTCGGTAGATCGTAGTCCGCAGTAAAGCCCTCGTTGTCGCCGCTCGGGCCGATTCCGCCCGTCACATACATTCGGCGT
>DATGIR010000369.1:0-11540 GCA_035295605.1 Fimbriimonadaceae bacterium
ACTTTATTTTCGAGCCGAGTCAGTACCAGTTTCTCGACAAGGTCGAGCTCGTCAAGATCGACGTGTTGGAAACCCCGCGAAACGTCATCCGCGAAGAGTTGGACCGGGTCAAGCGGTACGGCATAAAACTTCTGGCCGAGAAGGTGGAGGACAAGGAGATGCACCGGCGATGCATGGCATGGGGCTTCGACTACTTCCAGGGCTACTACTATGCCAAGCCGGAAGTGATGGAGAGCCGGGCGCTCGCGCCGCGGCATCAGGTGATGCTCTCCCTGATCAACAAGCTCCAAGATCCGAACGCTACCCTCAAGGAGATCGAGGATCTCATCACCACCGACGCGACCATGGCGTATCGACTGCTACGCCTCGTGAACAGCGCGGCGATGGGGCTCAAGTCCGAGGTGAGTTCGGTGCGGGTCGCCCTCGCGATGATCGGGATGGCAAAGGTTCAGGCGATCGCGACCCTCCTGACGATTTCCGGTCAGAGCGATGACAAGCCGGAGCTGATGGCGATGGCGCTCATTCGCGGCCGCATGGCGGAAAGGATCGCCGAGATGCTCGGCTTCGAAGACCTGAACAAGCACTTCACGGCCGGTCTGTTCTCGGTGCTCGACGCAATGTTGGATCTCCCCATGACGAGCATCGTCGAGAAGGTTCCGCTGGACGCGGAGCTCCGCGACGCGCTCACCAACCCCGAATCGGAAACTCAGGTTGGGAACACGCTTCAGCGAGCTCGTGCGTTCGAACGGGGCGATTGGGCTACCGCCGGCGCCGGACTGAATCGGCCCGACCGGCTCGCACAGGTCTACGCGGAAGCTGCGTGCTGGGCTCAGGAGCTCGAGCGCGCGGTCGCCGCAGCCTAGTCAGGTCCAGACGAGACCCGGACGGCCCCGACGACCCTGTCCTCAAAACGTGCCACGGGTCAGCGACCCGTGCAGTCCTCGTCCGGTTCGGCGTGCCAAGCTCACTAGAGCC
Organism: Fimbriimonadaceae bacterium; assembly: GCA_035295605.1. GTDB lineage: Bacteria > Armatimonadota > Fimbriimonadia > Fimbriimonadales > Fimbriimonadaceae > DAIDHV01. The sequence goes on from DATGIR010000369.1 coordinate 976, forward strand.
ATGGAAACACGTCCGCTCGGAAACAGCGACCTCAACATCACGCGAATCGGATTTGGCTCCTGGGCCGCGGGTGGCCCCGGGTGGGCGTTCTCATGGGGCCAGCAAGAGGACGCCGACTCGATCGACGCAATCCATGCCGCGCTGGACCTTGGGATCAATTGGATCGACACCGCGGCGGTCTACGGCCTGGGCCATTCCGAGGAGGTGGTCGCCAAAGCGCTGGCCTCACGTACCCAGAAGCCGTACATCTTTACGAAGTGCTCGCGCGTTTGGAACGATGCTGGTGAAATCTCGAGCAGCTTGAAGGCCGATTCTCTAAGACGGGAGGTCGAGGCGAGTCTCAAACGCTTGAGTGCCGAGACGATCGACCTGTACCAGATTCACTGGCCAAATCCGGACGAGGACATCGAGGAGGCATGGCGCGCGCTGGCCAAGTTCAAGGAGGAAGGAAAGGTTCGTTTCGTTGGCGTCTCGAACTTCGACGTCGGCCAGATGAAGCGCGCTCAGGCCATCGCCCCCGTCACCTCGCTTCAACCGCCGTACTCACTCGTGACTCGCAACGTGGAGAAGGAGATCTTGCCATTCTGCCTCTCCGAGAAAATTGGCGTGATCGTCTACTCTCCGATGAAGGCAGGGCTGCTAAGCGGCAAGATGACCGCCGAACGGGCCGCTAACCTTGATCCCGAGGATTGGCGACGCCGGAATCCGGACTTCCAAGAGCCGACACTTTCTCGAAACCTCAAGCTGGCAGGCAAGCTCGGCGAGATCGGGGAGCGCCATGCCGAGAACCCGGGTACGGTGGCGGTCGCGTGGACCCTCTCCAATCCCGCCGTTACCGGCGCCATCGTGGGGTTCAGGAATGCGGCGCAGGTTAACGAGATGAAGGGGATGCTCACGTTCCGCCTCGCCGCCGCCGAGTTCCAGGAGATCGATTCCTTCTCCGCCGGCTTGGCGGAGCCCTCCGCGGTCTAACCGGGATGTAAGCTCCCCGCATGGACGTCGCCGAGCAGCTCAAGGACACTTGGCGGATCAATTGCCGCCTGAACCACGCGTTGCTCGACGGGCTGAACGAAGAGCAGCTTGCCGCTCCCCTCGCCAAGGGAAAGGCGGTGGTCGGCCAATTTGCCCATATCCACAATGTCCGCCGGATGTGGCTTCGCGCGGTCGATCCGGCGGTCGGCGACTCCCTCGAAAAGCTCGAGCGTGGTACCCACACGCGCGAGGAGCTCAAGAAGGCGCTCGAGGCCTCGGACGCGGCGATGGCGAACGTCATATCCAACGGCCTTGCGTCCGGCCGGGTTAAGAACTTTAAGCCGCACCCGGTGGCGTTCGTGGGTTACATGATCGCGCATGAGGGTAACCACCGGGCGCAGATCGAACTCGCCGTCCGGCAGGCCGGGATTCCGCTCACCCCGCAGCAGGAGTTCGGGCTCTGGGAGTGGGGCAAGTTCTAACGCGCCGGGTTAGTGCTCCGGCGGCTTTGCCAGCAGAATGTCGCCGTCCCCGGGCTGGACGCTGACCCGTCTGGTGCTCAAGCTCTTCGCGGTGCTCGTGTGGGCGCTTGAGAACTCCACGTACACGGTGCGATTGATGGGTGGATTGAAGACGACCAGCCCGTTTTGAAATTCGCGACGGAACGCACCGTCCTTGCGGTACGCGGATCCGGTTGGACGACCGAGGTTTGGCGCCCACATCTCGTACCAGTCGTGCCCGGAACCGTCCTCGAAAGTGACGTAGCCATCGCCGAACGCCAGCGCCATCGTCGTCGCCATTCGCATGTCGTAAAGCTGTAGCCGGGTTCGGGGCGCGATCGACTCTAACACGGTGAAACCCGGCTTTCGCAAGTACGTGTTGGCCCACGCGGTAATGCCGGCGAGGAGAGGCCACACCGGCTTTTCCCTCGGATCGTCCACGACGAGAATCCCGTTTGCGTACGCTCCGGTCCGGACCGGAGGGGCCACCCCGCTTCCCAGCAAAATCACCCCCTCTCGCCCCACGCCCCGACGGGCCGCTTGGACGAGCGCAAGGCTCGCCGGCAACTTGTCTTGCCAACTCCGTAGCACGATGCCGTCGACCACGCCGGAGGCCAAGAGCGCTCCGATCTGCTTCTGGAAGAGCTTGAGAAAAGTAGAGCTCTCGAATTTGATTCGACCTCGGGTTCCCGAGACGGTGATCGCCGTGTCGATGTGGCCGTTGGCGGCGCGACGCCACAGGGGCGAACTCATCGGAAGGCGATCTACCGGAACGCTGTCGTAGGGAATGTCGGCGAGAACGATCGCGTGAGGGTTAAGGCGCATGAGCTCCGACCGCCACAGTTGTCCTTTGGCCGCCGACTCCGCAGTCAGCGCGGTGGCGTCGCCCGCGAACCGGCCCTCCCATCGCAGACCACAGGATTCCGGGGGCAGCATCAGGAGATCGTGCCGGGCGAGCGTCGTCATCGGCGACTCGTTCAGCGGCGTTTCGGCGCCGTCAAAGGCACACAACCGCTCCGCCGAGGCGCCCGATGCACAAATGGAGGGGAAGGTCCGGCCTGCGAAGCGCTCCTCCACCGATGGCGTATTCGAGAGGGCGAACAGAGCCGCTATTGCCGCTACGATTTCTTGCCTGCTTGGCGCTGGACGCTTTGAGCGAGGGCTCGGAACTCGGCCCGATCGAGCTTGCCATCCTTGTTCTTGTCGAAGAGCGCCATCAGCAGCTTGGCGGCGCCGTCGGGATCGATGTTTTCTCCTCTCGGACCTGTCGAGGAGCGGAAGAATTTGATGACCGCCGCGAGTTCCGTTACATCGAGGTAGCCGTCGCGGTTGGCGTCGAAGCGCGTGAAGATATCATCGATGATCCGCTCCGCGGTGCCGTCGCCCATGTTGAGCTCGTCAACCGGCCGCCCCCCTACGATGTGCTCCGAATCGACCGAATACGAGAAGAAGGCAAAGCACATCTCGTTCGTCGTCTGCTCCCCAAACGTGACCCGCTTGGGAGGGTTGTTGGGATTATGAATATTTGACGTCGAGTTGTCGTAATGCGAGACGAGATTCAGCTTGGTGCCTTTCGGCAGCTTCACCGGTTCGCGATACGTGTACCGGGTTTGCCAGTTGAAGTCGTAAGGCTCCACGTCGATGAGTTGCTTGACCGTGCCGTCGGGCAGGGTGGCATTGACCGTCATGTCATGGCCGAGCAGGTGCATGTGGGGGAGCACGTCGTAAACGGTTACATTCGCCGGGATCGTCAGATTCGCCTTCACCTCGTAGTGGGCGTCGCCCGGGGCGATGGAGATGAAAGGGTTGCCGAGAGCGGTGCTCCGAATTCGTTTGTCGATCTGCCCCTTCGCGAACGTGAGGCCGATTTGGGTGTTGTCAGCCTCCGGCTTGCCGTCCCGATGGTAGTGCACCTGCAGGACGATGTCGGCGCCCTTGGGCAGCCAAATCCCCACGCCCGTCGGTGTGACCTGCGCGTCGAGTCCCGGCACCCAACCGCCGAGGGCGCCGCTCGGAGCAAAGCCTGGTCCTCCAAACGAGGTGTAGCCGGGCGCCCCATCCGCGCCGTCCCGGGCTCGTGCCGCGCCCGACGTGTCGAGGTACGCGATGACGTGGTGAACGACGCGGCGATTCCCGGGCCGGACCTCTACCCCCGTCACGAAGCGTCCGGCGTCGAAGTTGGTTGGAACGACAAAACAGCGATAGAGGTCGTCTCCCTCTGGACCGACCGTGTAACTTTTCGCCGGCTTGCCCACGAAATCCGGCGCACCCAGCTGCCAATCGGAGGTGAACTTCGGAGGCGGCGGGATGGAGCCGGGATCGCCCTCGGGGGCCCCATTTTTGGCCCAGTCGGTCAGCGTTGCAATCTGCTCATCGGTCAGCGTTCGCTCGTTGACGAACTCGCCGTGGGAGTGAGCCTGCCAGGGCGGCATGTACTTCTGACTGACGACGGCGGCGATGGTTTTCGCCCTGGCCTTGGCGTCCTCGTAACTGACGAGCGGGAACGGAGCCACCTCGCCCGTATGGTGGCAACGCGCGCACTTGTCGTAGAGGATCGGCGCGATGTCGTTGGCGAAATTGACGGCGTGCTTGGACGCCGCGTGGTCAGCCGGCGCCAGGGCTAAGCAAGAAACCAGCCCAGCCATACCCACGACGAGCGATCCCCATCCTTTCATTCGAGTCGTCCTCCGGTCACGTTAAGGCTACCGAATGCTGCCGGCCTTAGCTGCTGAAGTCGAGGGCCATCTTAATGAACTCCTCCCTCGAGACCTTCCCCTTGGTGGCCTTCCCATACGCCCCAAGCAGGTAGGACGCAACGCCGCCAGGATCGAACTTTCCGCCTCCCAGCTCGTTGGCCCCCAGCCGGTAAGTGCTCACGAACTGGGTCAATTCCGCTAGATCCAGGAAGCCGGCGTGGGCGGTGTCATACGTATCGAACAGCTTCGAGAACGTGTCCGACTTGCCCGGCGTCGCGATCCTGTCGCTAAGCTTCTTGCCCGCAAGAAGGTGCTCATCGTCAAGCGTGAAGCTGAAAAACGCGAAGCACATCTCATCGGTCGTTTGTTCGCCGAAGTAGACCTGCTTAGGCGGCGAGTTCGGGTTGTGCATGTTGTCGGCGGAGTTGTTGTAATGGGCGACGAGCTCCAGGTGCGTTCCCTTCGGCAGCTTGATCGGCTCCTTGTAGGTGTAGCGCGTCTGCCAGTTGAAATCGTAATCCTCGACGTGGATGAGTTCCCGCTTTGTGCCGTCCGGCAGGGTAGCGGTCACCTTCATGTCGTGGCCGAGCAGGTGCATATGCGGAATGACGTCGAGGAGGGTGAGCGGAGTCGCGAGCGTCATATCCGAAGTGACCTCGGCGCGCTTTTCGCCTGCGGGTAGCGATAGGAGGATGTTCGCGACCGCCTCCCACCGAACCTTCTTGTCGACCGGTCCCTTCGCGAACTTGAGTCCGATCGTGCTTAGGTCGGTTTCCGGTTTGCCGTCCCGGTGGTAGTGGACCTGCACGACGAGGTCGGCGCCCTTGGGCAGCCACAAGCCGGAACCTGAGGGCACCGACATCGGCTGAAGGCCGGGCGCCCAGCCACCTAGCGTTCCCGCCGGCTCGATGCCGGGTCCGCCAAAGCTCGCGTACCCCGGCTTGCCGTCTTTCCCGTCCTTCTTTCGGGCTTGACCGCTCGTGTCGATGTAGACGATGATGTGGTGGACGACCTTCCGGCTGCCGGGCTTGAGTTCAACATCGGTCACATACCGGTCCGAGTCAAAATTGGTGGGCACGACGAAACACCGATACTCGTCGCGGCCCTCTGCCGCGACGTCGTAGCTCTTCGCGGGCCTGCCGATGAAGTCCGGCTCACCGATCAGCCAACTCGAGTTGAACTTCGGGGCGGCGGGGGCTGTGGCGAGGTCCCCGGCAGGGGCGCCCTCGTCGGCCCAACTCTTCAGCGTCGCGATCTGGTCGTCGGTGAGGCTCCGGTCGTTCGAGAATTCGCCGTGGGAAACCGCTTGCCACGGCGGCATGAACTTTTGCTGGACGACCGCGGCGATCGTCGTCGCCTTGTCGCGCGCCTCGTCATAGCTCGTGAGCGAGAACGGAGCGACTTCACCGGCGTGGTGGCAAGTGGCGCACTTGTCGTAAAGGATCGCGGCGACGTCCGACGCGTAAGTCACCAACCTGCGTCCGGGCGTCTTGGCGGCCGACTTTGGCGCAGGCGCGAAGGCCGAGCAGGCGACGATGGAGGCGAAAGTGACTAGAAGGATCGACGAGGACTTCATGAGCGGGTCAAGGGAATGAAGCAGCCCACCGCCTCGGTTCGAGGATGGGCGAGGGGGTGATGGCGAAGGGCGGCGTCAAGGGCGATGCGCAGGTCGTGCGAGGTGACTCGTGCGCGTTGCTTGCCGAAGGCAACGTACTGGTCGTCGATCCGCCCTCGGTAAAGGAGGCTTCCATTTGCACCGTACACCGCGGCCTCCGGTGTCACGGTGACGCCGGAAGCCTTCGCGAGAATTGCGGTCGGATCTAGAAAGGTCTTGAGCCCGGTATACGAGTAGGCCTTGGCGTGGCTCTTGGCCTCGGCGAGCGTCAGATTCGGTTCCGCGTACACCAACTCCACGCTCGCGCCCTTCTTCGCGTAACTGTCGGCAATCCGGCGCAGTTCCGGCGCGTAGGCGTTGCAAATCGGGCAGTCGTGGGTGATGAAGACGAGGGCGAGCGTCTTGCCTTTTTCTTCGACCAATGGCCGGTGGCGGGTGCCGTCGAGCGCGGTGACCCAACCGGCTGCCGGAATCGGCGAGCCAAGCGAAACGGCCAGAGCGATCAAAGCAAACATAAGACCTTAGATAAACGCACCTCGCGAGGTCGTCCGTTACCAATTCTGACGCACGTCCACCGGAGACGTTCAACGGTGGACGGCGGAGTTGGCAGGGTAAGACCTACCGGATGGTCCCAGTTGCCCTCGTCCTCACGTTGGCTTTGAGTGGCGCCGCGCTTGAGATGAAACAGTCTGCCGATCCCGACGACCTTCACGTTCTGATTGCCCGCTACGAGGCAGACCGGAACGACCTTATCCAGCTCTATCCGATCGAATCGTCTCCTGCCCGACGGACGCGTCTCGGCGAGCTTTATAGGCACTGGAAAGCGGAGTTCGAAAAGCTGCCGTTCGAGAAGCTGTCGCCTACCGCGAAGGCCGACGACGTTTTGGTTCAAAACCATCTCGTCCGGGCTATGCGCCAACTAGACCTCGATGCCGCCGAGGACGATAAGATCCGCCACTTCATACCCTTCGCGCAAACGATCATCGAGCTCGAGGAGGCGCGGATCAAGATGGTTCCGGTCGAGCCGGAGAAGGTGGCGGCCGAGCTCGGAGCGCTGACCAAGACGATGGCGGCGACGAAGGCGCAGCTCGAGAAGGAGCGCAACCCGGACAAACACGTGGCGGACGAGGCCGCGCAACTTGCCGGCCGCCTTAGGACGACGCTCGAGCGCTGGTTCAAGTTTTACGACGGGTACGACCCGATGTTCACGTGGTGGGTCGAAGCGCCGTTCAAGGAGGCCGCCAAGAGCCTGGATGAGTTCGGGGCGTTCTTACGCGAAAAGCTGGTCGGCGTCAAGCCGGACGATCACAACGCAATCGTCGGTCACCCCGTCGGCAGGGAATCGCTCATGGCCGACCTCCAGAACGAGATGATCCCGTACACGCCGGAGGAGCTCATCGCCGAGGCTCAGCGGCAGTACTCGTGGTGCGAGACCGAGATGAAGCAGGCCTCCCGGATGCTGGGGTTTGGCGACGATTGGAAGAAGGCCCTCGAGCATGTGAAGGGCTTGCACGTGGAGCCGGGGAAGCAGCCGGCTCTCATCAAGCAGCTCGCGACCGAGGCAATCGACTTCGTTGAAGGTCACGACCTTGTGACCGTCCCGGCGATGGCGAAGGAGACCCTCCGAATGGAAATGATGTCGCCGGACCGACAGCTCGTTAATCCGTTCTTCCTGGGCGGACCGCTGATCATCGTTTCCTACCCCACGAGCGCGATGAGCCAGGACGCGAAGCTGATGAGCATGCGCGGCAACAACGTCCACTTTTCGAGAGCCACCGTTCAGCACGAGCTCATCCCCGGCCATCACCTGCAGGACTACATGGAATCCCGGTATCGGCCCTACCGGCGGCCCTTCGGCACGCCGTTCTGGGTCGAGGGCTGGGCAGTGTATTGGGAGATGGTCCTATGGGATCTAGGGTTTCCGAAGTCGCCCGAGGATCGGATCGGGATGCTCTTCTGGAGAATGCACCGGTGCGCCAGGGTTGAATTCTCCCTCAAGTTTCACCTCGGCCAAATGAGTGCTCAGCAATGCATCGACATGCTCGTGGATAAGGTTGGGCACGAGCGAGCCACCGCCGAGGGCGAGGTCCGGCGATCGTTCAACGGCTCCTATCCGCCGTTGTATCAAGCCGCTTACCTCGTTGGCGCCCTTCAGTTTCGGGCGTTGCGACACGAGCTCGTCGACTCCGGGAAGCTGTCGGAGAAGGCGTTCCACGACGCGATCCTTCACGAGAACAGCGTCCCCGTGGCGATGGTTCGGGCCGTTCTGACCGGAGACATTCCGGCTCCCGGCTCAAAACCGGCGTGGCGCTTTCTCGACGGCCTGTCAGGGGAGAACGTATCGAGGAAGTGAGCCGGCTAAGAGTCCATGGAGTGCTTCTCGCGCTTCTGGGATGCGTGTGCCTGATCCCGGTCATCCCCGCTGCCGGAGGCTTCGTGCCTTACGCGGCGCCGGCGGCGTTGGTTGCGGGCGCGATTGCGGCGCTTGTTGCCGGCAACCCGTTTAGCAAGCATACGAAGTCGGGAGGGAAGGTGCTTCTCCAGGCCAGCGTTGTGATGCTCGGCTTCTCGATGGACCTCAAGACAGTCTTGAATGCCGGCGCAAGCGGCTTGGTTTACGGTGTTATTTCCATCTGCGCCGTCTTCGCCCTCGGCTATGGGATTCAGCGTGCGCTCAAGGTGCGCCCCATGACCGGTTTGCTCGTCAGCACCGGCACGGCCATTTGCGGCGGGTCGGCGATCGCTGCCATCAGCACGGTAGTGGATGCGCCGGCTGAAGACGTGAGCGTCGCGGTGGGCGCGGTGTTTCTGCTCAACGCTCTCGCTCTCCTCGTCTTTCCTCCGCTCGGCCATGCCCTCGGCCTTACGCAATCCCAATTCGGCGTGTGGGCAGGAATCGCGATCCACGACATCGCGAGCGTGGCGGGCGCGGGCGTGGCATACGGCCAGCAGGCGCTCGATACGGCGACGGCAGTTAAGCTCTCTCGAGTGCTCTATCTGGTGCCGCTGACCCTCATCGTCGCCTGGGTTCACCACCGGATGCGCCCCGAATCGGAAAGTTCTGCGGGGCGGGGAATCACGATCCCGTGGTTCGTCGGCCTCTTTGTCGTCGCTTCCGCCCTTCGCAGCTACTCGCCGGTCGTTGCCGGCTACTCGCCAGAGATTAAGCGAATCGCCGCGTGCGGCTTTGCCCTCTCGCTCTACCTGATCGGCCTCGGGCTATCGAGAGCTAACTTGCGGGCCGTCGGGTTCCGGCCTCTCGCGATGGGCGCGGCGCTCTGGGTCTTCATCTCCGTTGGCACGCTCGTTTTCGTGCGAATGGCCTGAGGTCCGCCACACCCGCGGAGGCGAATTGACAAGAATTGTCTGTAGACTCGACGCGAACCTACCGAGCATGAGCTTTAGGGGGAGATCATGCAACGCAACAACCGAATCGGACGATCGAGCGGCTTCACGCTTGTCGAACTCCTAATCGTCATCATCGTCATCGCCGTCCTCGCGGCGATCGCAATACCTCGGTTCATCAACTCGAGCGCCCGGAGCAAGGAAGCTTCTTTGCATTCCGATTTGAAGCTCGTGCGTGACGCCATCGAGCGGTTCCACAGCGACACTTCGGTCTTTCCGCCGTCGCTCGACGCATTAAGCTCGACGATTGCGCCGTCGACCGGACTGGACGCGACCGGAGCCAGCGTGGGCATCAACGCGCCCGACTTTCACGGACCGTATGTTGCGTCCGTTCCCTTGGACCCTGTTTCGGCCAGCGGCCTCAACTACTCCGTTACCGCCGGCTCGGTCGGCGCTGTCAGCTCGTCCGCCTCCGGAACCGACTCGAGCGGAATCCCGTTCAGTTCCTACTGAGCCCGCCGCAAAAAACCGATACAAATACCGTGTTAGCGGCGATTCGGCGTGGGACGACGCTAGTCGAGCTCATGGTTTCGGTCGGCTTCCTCGGTCTTGGGGCGGTCGCAATGCTCGCCTGCGTCAACGCCGCGGTTGCGAAAGAGGGCTACGCGCGCCGGCGGGCCCAGATTCTAACCGCCGCCCAGAACACGATCGACGCCACTCGGTCTGCGGCGTCGAAGGGCAGTTTTCATACCGGCGTATCGAGCACTACCTTGACGGTAGCCGGGTTGGAGGCGAATGTCACGATCACCCAAACCATCACCCAGCCGGTTGGTTACTCCGATTTGTATCTGGTCGACGTGACCGCCGCTTGGAACGAGCATCCCGCCGTCGGGGTCACCCGCGGCGACTCGATCGTCCTCGACACCTTCATTCGAACCAATGACACGTAGGCGCGCTTATACGATGGTCGAGATGATGCTTGCCGTGTCGATGACGGCGGTGATCGTTGGCACGGTGACCTTGCTCTACGCGTACACGATCGAGCGAATGGGGTGCGGCGTGGCGGACGCTACGACCCAGCGCGAGGCCGCTTACGGTCTCGATGTGATTGACGCGACGATTAATAAGGCGCAAAGCTGCGCGTCGGTTTCGGTCAGCGGCAACGTCGCCTTGAAGTGCACGATGCCCGCAAACTGCTCGGATTTGAACGGCGACGGCATTCTGGATTCGTGCACGCCTGACGCGATCAATCGACGAAGCCAGGAGCGCTGGGGCAACGGCTATCGCGTCTGGTTCTACCTATCTGACACCACCGCCAACTCCGCCACACCCGGGTCGGTTCTCTGGATGGCCAAACGCACCGACGACGGCGTGCCCACGCAAGCCGACACGGTGAAGTCATTCACCTACTTTCCGGGTAACTCCAAGATCCGGCTC
>DATGIR010000370.1:0-2365 GCA_035295605.1 Fimbriimonadaceae bacterium
ATTACGTCGCCACCATGCTCGGGGCGCATTTCTTCTGGCCATATCCACAGCACATCTTGCAGGACGCCTACGACAAGTACCAGGCAAGCAAGGACGCCAACGATATCCTGGGCCTGCCGTACTGGACCTCCGGTTATATCAATGACGGTCCGTTCCGGGTCACGGAGTTCAGCCCCGGCGACAGCGTGACGCTGCAGGCCTACGACGGATTCTTTTTCGGGCGCCCCAAGGTTGACGTGATCCGGATCAAGACGTTCGGAACCGAGAATGCACTCTTCTCCAGCATCCTGGCGGGCGCAATCGACGTTTACATGCCCGTCGCGATGAGCCCAAACCTGGGCTTCGAGCTGCAGCAGCAGTGGCAGGCGCCTGGCAACGGCACCGTCTACCTGGTGTCCGGTAACGTGCGGTTCCTTTCACCGCAGGCGCGCCCGGACTTTCAGAAGGAGCCGGCCGTGCTCGACGTGCGGGTGCGGCAGGGGCTGTACTACGCGCTCGACCGCGAGGCGCTCGCAAGTGCGCTGGAGGGCGGCCACGCCGACCTCGCAGCCTATGGGTTCCTCTCGCCGCAGAATCCCAACTACCCGGCGATCAAGGATGACCTTCGCGCGTATGCCTATGATCCGAACCGGGCGAAAGCAACGCTGCAGGACGCAGGCTGGAAGTACAACCCCGATGGCTCACTCGTCAACGCGACTGACGGGCGGAGATTCTCGACCTCCCTCTGGAGCACGCAGGGATCGGACGAGGAAATTGGGGCCATCGCCGACTACTGGCGCCAGGTGGGTCTCGCAGTGGATGAGTTCATCATCCCAGCCACGTTCACCCGCAATGAGGAGTACCGAGCCAGCTTTCCCGGTTGGGAGACCACCGCGAACGCCGACGATACGATCCTGAGCCGGCTGGAGCCACCATCTGGGCCGGCAACCCACTGGGCCGGCACGAACCGCGCTGGCTGGGACGACCCGGTTGGGCGGACGCTGATCGCGGCCTATCGGCAAGCGCTCACGCCTCAGGCCCAGGTGCAGGCGTCGAAAGCACTCAGCGACTACGTCGTAAGCCAACTTCCGTTCATGCCGTTCGTCTACCAGGCGGACCACACCGGGGTGCGGAAGGGCGTGAAGGCGCTCGACGATGCGGCAGGCGGCGCATTGGCAGGCGCGCCGTACGGCAACTACACGCGCAACGCCTACCTCTGGGACCTCGAGTAGCGATTGTCCACGGGGCCAGGACCGTGGCGCCTCAGCGCCGGGGCAGCCTGGCTCCGTAGAAGCGTCGGCCATTATCGTCGAGCAGCTTACGCTTGGCGGCCTCGGAGATATCGGTGCGGGCGTTGAGCTTCGTCACCGAATCCCATTCACGATCGCCGTGCGGGATATCCGAGGCGAAGATGAAGTGGTCTTCTCCGACCAGCGAGATGGCATGGGGCAGGAGCGCCTCATCCACCTCGAAGCCGAAGTAGACGTGGCCGCCCCGCGCATAGTCGAGCGGGCGCTGCTTGGCACGCACTGGCCAACGGCCGCGTCCCACGCCCACGTCGTAGTAGTGCTCCATGCGCTCTACGAGGTACGGGATCCACTGGCAGCCAGCCTCAAAGAACGCCACGCGAAGCTGCGGGAACCGGTCGAGCACGCCGCCGCCGACAATGTGGAGGAAGCCGGTGAACATGCTGACTGTGAACGGCAGGACGAGCGCGTCGTAGACGTTCGTGTACAGGCCGCTGAGCGAGGGCGACGACCAACCGACGTGGACGGCGAGGCCCATATCGAGGTCGCAGAGGGCTGCGTAGAAGGGATCCAGCGCGCGGTCGTCGAGCGTTCGGTCGCCGACGGTCCCGAGGATCATGCAGCCCACTGCGCCGTCGGCGGCGGCCCGCCGGACCTCGGCCACGGCGCCGTCGATATCCCCAGGATTCACGGTGCAGACCCACATGAGCCGGTCGGGCCGCCGGTCGCATACGTCCTTGATCCAGCGATTGTAGGAGCGGCAGAGTGCGGTGGCGTACTCCTCGTCATCGGTGAGCGGGTAACCGAGGAACAGGGTGGGGAAGATCACCTGCTCGGAGATGCCGTCACCATCCATCTCACGCAGCCGCGCATCGACATCGGCGAGCGTCACGCTCCCCAGGTCGTTGCGCTTGGTCGCGGTCAGCGCGCTCGGCACCTCCCCGAACGCTGCGGGGGTCGCGAAGTGGTGGGCACCGCGGCCGACTCGCCGGGGATAGATCCGCTGGTCGATGACCCAGTGCGGGTCGCCGCCCTCGAGTAGCACGACCTGTGGCCGCCGCTGGCGATACTCCGGATCCAGATAATTATCGGCGAACGTCTCAGGAGACTCCTCGACGTGGGCATCGGCGTCAAAGACG
>DATGIR010000371.1:0-18639 GCA_035295605.1 Fimbriimonadaceae bacterium
GGTTGGAACAACGCCGACACCACCGAGGATCGCACCGACTTCTACGACGTCGGACCCAGCAATCTCCTACCCACCCTCCTCTGGCTCGAAGCCGACCGCCTCGAAACTCTTGGCAAGAACATGACCCAGAAGAAGCTGGACCTCCAGCGCGACGTGGTCAAGAACGAGCGGCGCCAGAACACCGAAAACACGCCTTACGGTCGCGCCTACGAGGCGCTCAACGGTCTCATGTTCCCGCCCGGCCATCCGTATCACACCAGCGTCATCGGCAGCATGGAGGATCTGGACAACGCGAGCGTAAAGGACGTTCAGGATTTCTTCGCGACCTATTACGTGCCCAACAACGCCACGATGGTGGTCGCCGGCGACTTTGCCCCGGCGGACGTCAAAGCCCAGGTCGCCAAGCTCTTCGGCACCCTGCCGCGCGCCAATGACGTGCCCCGGAAGTTCGTCCCGCCCGCCATCCTCACCGGCGTCAAACGCCTCACGTTCATCGACGACGTGCGCGCCGCCAAGGTCATCCTCGCCTGGCACGCTCCCGCCATCTACCATGACGGCGATGCCGAGCTCAATCTCGCCGCCTCCATCCTCTCCGATGGTGTGAACAGCCGCCTATACCAGCGGCTGGTGGTGAAGGACAAACTCGCCAGCGACGTGAGCTGCTCGGTCGACGACCGCCTTCTGGAGTCCCTCTTCCTCATCGACGCCACCGCCCTCCCCGGCGCCCCTCTCGACAAGCTCGAGCATGCCATCCGGGACGAGCTCGCTCGCCTCACGGCCGGTGGCCCGACCAAAGAAGAGCTCCGGCGCCAGGTCGCCAAGGCCCAGTTCCACATCCTGAGCGGCCTCCAAGGCATCCAGCAAACCGCCGACCAGCTCAACGAGTTCGACTACTTCATGGGTAAGCCCGACGGCTTCTCAACCCTCCTCAAGGCCTACCAAGCCGTCACGCCGGACTCCGTGAAGGATTGGATGATCTCCGCAATCGACCCCTCTCGATGCCTGGACCTCAGGGTAATTCCCCAAGCTCAAGCTTCGAGCGGCGCGAACCCACGGGACGGTCGGCCCGACCTCGGGGCGGCGAAGGGGTTCGCCGCCCCGCCGCCGGCCACTTTCCGACTCTCGAACGGGCTAAAGGTCGAGTACTGGCAGCGCCCGAACGTGCCGCTTATGGCGGTCTCGCTGCGAACAAGCAACGGCGCCGACGCCGACCCGGCCGGGAAGGGCGGCCTGGCGAGCTTCACCGCCCAGATGCTCGGCCAGGGCGCGGGCAAGCTGTCCGCCAAGGAGTTCCAGAACGCCCTCGACGCGCTCGGCGCCCAGTACTCGGCGGTGGGTGGAAAGCGCTCGATCACCGTGAACCTGAGCGTCACCGCCGCGAACTTCGCACCCGCCCTCCAGCTGTACGCCGACACCCTTCTGCGCCCGCGGTTCGACGCGGCGGAACTGGCGCGGATCAAACGGGTGACCCTCGCCGCTATCGAGCAGGAGGATGCCGATCCCGCCAGCATCATGGGGAGGGTCGTGAACCGCGCGTTCTTCGGCGTCGGGCACCCGTACAGCGGGCCGAATGAGGGGACGAAAGCTTCGGTCTCCACCTTTACGGCGGAGGACTTGAAGCTGGAGAAGCTTCGGTTAATCGATTCGGGAAACAGCACGCTCTACGTGGCAGGGGCCCTCCCGGTGGCGACGGCCAAGAAGCTGATCGCCGAAGCGTTAGGGACCATGCGCGGGCTCGAAGAGTGGCTCCGGCCGGACTACGGCCAACCCGAATCGAAGCCCGCGCGAGTTCTCGTCGTCGATCGGCCAGGCGCGGTTCAGACCGTCGTGCGCTTCATGTTTCCGGCCCCAACCTTCGCCTCGCCGGACCGGCACGCCCTCGAGTCGTTCGCCACCGCCCTGGGGGGCACGTTCACGAGCCGGTTGAACCACAACCTGCGCGAGGATAAGGGCTACACCTACGGGGCGTTCGCCCGCTATGTGTGCACGCCGAGGCTCGGCTATTTCGATGCCGGGGCGGATGTGCGGACCGAGGTGACGGGCGTCTCCCTGAAGGAGTTCCTGGCCGAGTTCGCCCGCATCTCGACCGGCGACGTTACAGCCGAGGAGGCCAAGAAGGTCGGTCGCAGCCGCCGGCAGGAGATGGTCAACGGCTTGGAGCGGCTCGAGGGGCTGCTCGGAACCGCATCCGCGATGGACGAGGACGGTCAGAAGTTCGCGGAGTTTGGAAGGGAGCTCGCCGAGGGCTCGTCGGTGACTGCCGACCAGATCAACGCGCTCGCCAAGCGAGCGCTACCGATGGACCACATGCTGCTCGTCTTGGTCGGGGATAAGGCACAGATCCTCAAGCAGCTCGAGGGTCTGGGTTTGCCTTCGCCTGAGGTCGTTAAGCCCTAACCCACGTGGACGATGTTCACCTTGCTCACGCTGACCTCTCCCTTCGTGCAACCCAGCGAGATTCCGAAGACGCCGGGCTTCGAGGGATACACAACGACGCTCACATGGGTGGCGCCGCGGACCGTCGAGGTCTGGGTCGTGAGGTCGGGAGCTTGGGTCACGAGGGTCGCCGAACCCGTGATCGGTACCACCACGAAGTCTACGAGGAATGTCGACTTGTCCGTGGTCGTGTGATAGACGAGCAGGTTGTTTGTCGCCGCCGCATTGGCGTTCAAGCCGATGAAGCCGCCGTGCGGATCGACCTCTGCCGCCACGGTGTGCAGATAGTTCGAGTTGCTTAGAAAGAAGTGGCGGGCATCCATCGTTACGCTGGAGCCGCGTTTGGCAAAGGGCACCCCCGCGCGCTGGAACACTTTCGCTATTTGCCCCGGCCCGAGCGATGGCAGTGAAGCTCGAACCATGTCCGGGACCGTGCTGGTGGGCGAGTTCCTCACGACTTGGAGGGGCCCTCCCTGCCGACCGTGAGCGACAAAGGCAAGGGCTGCGACGCCGACTAGCTTGATACCGAGGCTCATGGCGCGCAGTGTACATTTGCTTGCTCTCGGGTAACACCTCACCCATGGCCAACTCCCGGATCGATGCCCTCGCGAACAGGATGAAGGAGGGTGGGATCGACGCCTTTCTCGGCTGGTCGGAGGTCAGCCTCAGCTACCTGCACGGCTACGCCGAACACGCCGGCCACCGGTTTCTGACCCTGGGTGTGAACTCCGGCGGCGCGGTGGCCCTGATTTGCGGCGCCCTGAGCGAAAACCAGGCTCGGCGCGCCGGCATCGCGGACGTCAGGCCGTGGCGAGACGGCGAGGATCCCCTGGTGCTGATGCACGGCTTGGCGGAGGAGTGGAACCTGCGTTCGGCGGTCATCGCCGTCGACGAGGACATGCCCGCGCTGATGCTGCTCAAGCTCGAATCAGTTCTGCCGGCGGCGCTGTTCAAGGATGGGGGGCCGCTGATGGCTGAACTGAGGCGTCGTAAGAGCCCGGCCGAGCTGGGTTTGATGCGCAAGGCGGCGAGGATCGCCGACGACACGTATGACGAGGTCAAGCCGAAGATTCGGACCGGCATGACCGAGCGCCAGGTCGAGCGGATGCTTTTCGAAGGGATGGAGCGGCGGGGCGGGCGCGTGAATTTTGGGATCGTCGGAACCGGCGCGAATGGGGCCGAGCCCCACCACGCCACCGACGACACGGTGTTGAAGGACCGCGACGTCGTGATCCTCGACTTCGGCTGCGACGTGGAGGGCTACCGCAGCGACATCACGCGGACGGTCGCGGTGGGCACCGCTTCGGACAAGGCGCGCGAGGTGTACAGAATCGTTTACGCTTCGCACATGGCCGGCCGGAAGGCCGCGGTGGGCGGGGCGACGAGCGGCTCGGCGGATGCGGCGGCGCGGGCCGTGATCGAGAAGGCGGGTTACGGACCGCAGTTTATGCACCGGTTGGGGCACGGGATCGGAATCCAAGCCCATGAGATGCCGTACCTGATGCCGGACTGCGACGTGGTTCTGGAGCCGGGCGACTGCTACAGCGTCGAGCCCGGGATCTACTTGGCGGGCGAATTTGGGGTCCGGATCGAGAACATCCTGACCGCGACGCCCGGCGGTAACGAAAGCTTCAACGCGGAGCCGAGCCCGGAGTTGGAAGTGGTTGGTTGACGGGAACGCGCGCCATGTACGGCATCAGCGCGGTCGCGATCAGCACCGGAAGGATGAACACCTCGGCGCCGTCGATGGCCACGTCCGCGACGAACCCGACGCCGGGCGCGAGGAGTCCTAGCACCCCTTCCAGCGGGATCTCGCACGCGACCAGCGCTCCCGTTACGCCCAAGCCGACCAGCACCGCAAGCACCTTCTTGCCGGTAGGCACGCCGGGGTGCCGCAGCAACTGCCAGCCGAGCCTAAAGTTCAGGAAGCGGCGAGTAGCGCGGTGAGCGACGAGGTGCAGTGGCGAAGGCATGTCCTACTAATAAGAACGTGTGACGGCCGGGGAACCGTTCCGCTTCCCCAGCCGTTGCCGTCAGTGCACGTCTCATGCCTGGTCTGATCGCCGCCCTCTCCATGCTAGCTACCGCCGGTCACCCGGCGCCTACTAACGCGGATCGAATTGTCGCCGCTGCCAGGATCCAGGCATCAGAGCATGCCTCCTACACGCCGGGCTACTTCAGGCTCCGATATCCGAACGGCGACCTGCCGCGAAGCCAAGGGGTCTGCACCGACGTCGTGATCCGCGCCCTCCGCGGCGCCGGCTTCGACCTACAGAAGCTGATCCACGAGGATATCGAGCGCCACTTCTCGCTCTATCCGCGCCGCGAATCCCACCCGGACTCGAATATCGACCATAGGCGCGTCCCGAACCAAATGCGCTTCTTCAAGCGGTTCGGAAAGACGCTCACTCTGAAAACCGACGCCGCCCATCGCTCAACTTGGAGGCCGGGAGACTTCGTCTACTGGAAGCTGCCCAGCGGCCTCGACCATGCGGGTGTGCTTTCGGATCGCACCGGCCCGAGCGGCTTCCCGATGGTCGTCCACAACCTATCGGTCTGCGCGGAGGAGGACGTGCTCACGGCATGGAAGATTCAGGGGCACTTCCGCTATCCACGCTAACTCGCCGATACTTGACTTTAGTGTCAACTTTGATGCCAGAATCTACGTAGGAACCAAGGGGAGAGCCGGTTCCAAGCCCTTATGCTTACGATTTCAAATCTCCATGCCCGCGTCGAAGACAAAGAGATCCTCCGCGGGATCGACCTCCAGGTCAATACGGGTGAGACCCACGCCATCATGGGCCCGAACGGCTCCGGCAAGAGCACCCTAGCCAACATCATTGCCGGCCGGCCCGGCTACGAGGTCACCCAAGGCGAAGTCCTCCTGAACGGCAAGGACCTACTCGACATGGCCCCCGAGGAGCGGGCCGCCGAGGGCGTGTTTCTCGCGTTCCAGTATCCGGTCGAAATTCCCGGCGTCACCACCACCTATTTCCTCCGCGCCTCCCTGAACCACATCCGCAAGCACCGCGGCGAGCGAGAGCTCACCACCTCCGAGTTCATGAAGCACATCAAGGCGAAGGTCGAGATGATGGACCTGGACAACTCCCTCCTCAGCCGATCCGTCAACGAGGGCTTCTCGGGCGGCGAGAAGAAGAAGAACGAGATCTTCCAGATGGCGGTGCTCGAGCCGAAGCTGGCGGTGCTCGACGAGACCGACTCCGGCCTGGATATCGACGCCCTTAAGATCGTGGCCGACGGCGTGAACGCGCTTCGGAGCCCGGACCGCGCGACGGTCGTCGTCACCCACTACCAGCGGCTCCTCAACTACATCATCCCGGACTTCGTGCACGTGCTCATGGATGGCCGGATCGTCCGCAGCGGCGGCAAGGAGCTCGCGCTCGAGCTCGAGCAGAAGGGGTACGGCTTCCTCGAAGCCGCGGCGGGGGTCTGATGGCGATTGTCTACGAGCGCGGTTCGCGCTTGACCGCCGAGTACGAGAGCATCAAGGGGCTGCTCGATGGCCTTGGGCCTAGTTCGCTGGCAACGACCCGCGAGGCTGCCCGGGCGCGGTTTGATGCCGTCGGGCTGCCGAACGCCAAAGACGAAGAGTTCAAGTACATCTCGTTCAAAGACCTGGCCGAGGGCCGATTCGGCCTGCCGTACGGCGCGATCCTCGACCGGCATCAGGTCGCCGAGCATCCCATCGGCAAGCTGGACGCGATCACCGTCGCCTTCATCAACGGCCAGTACGCCCCCGAACTCTGTTCGGACCACATCCTGCCGGATGGCGCATTCGTGGGGTCGCTCGAAGACGGCTTCCTCTCCCACGGCGATGCGATTCTCGCCAACCTTGGAAAGCTCGCGACCCTGGAGGGGCGGCTCGGTTCGACCAACGACGAGCGCTTTGTCGACCTCAACACGGCGTTTCTCGGCGAGGGCGCGTTTGTTTACGTCCCTCGGGGCGAAGCCTTGGAGCGGCCGATCCACATTCTTTGGCTCGGCGAGGCGAACCATGGCCCGTTCGCCGTGCACCCGCGCTCGTTGGTCGTGCTCGAAGCTGGCGCCACCGCGAAAGTCATCGAGAGCTTCATTGGCCGCAAAGGCGCGTACTTCACGAATTCGGTCGCCGAGCTGAAGTTGGGCGCGGGCGCGAACCTGGAGCACGTCAAGTTCCAAGATGAGACCAGCGAGTCGACCCACGTCGCCAACATCGCGTACGATCAGGAAGCGGATTCGGTCCTTACGAGCGTAAACGTCAACCTCGGCGGCAAGCTCGTTCGGAACGACGTGAACGTCTGGCTGAACGGCGAGCACACCGAAACCTGGCTCAACGGCGTGAACCTGGCCCAGGGCGAGCAAACGATCGACAACCACACCCGGATCGACCACGCCAAGCCGAATTGCAATTCGTTCGAGGTGTACAAGTCGATCCTCGGCGGCCACGCGAGTGGCGTGTTCAATGGGAAGATCTTCGTTTACGAGGACGCCCAGAAGACCGACGCCAAGCAGACTAACCAGGCGGTGCTCCTGAGCCCGACGGCGACGTTCAACACCAAGCCACAGCTCGAAATCTTCGCCGACGACGTGAAGTGCACCCACGGCGCGACGGTGGGCCGACTTCAGGACGACGCCCTCTTCTACCTGCGCAGCCGGGGAATCCCGAGCAAGGATGCGCAGGCGCTGCTGGTTTACGCCTTTGCGGCCGAGGTTCTGGAGAAGCTGAGCGTCGCCGAAGTTCGGTCGGCCCTGGAAGGCATGCTCTTCGAGCGCCTCGCTGCGGCGGAGGAGTGAGGTGGTCGCGGACTCCAGCCGTCTCTTCGAGCTCCTGGCACCCGACCGGGCCATGCAGACACTGCTCGCCGGGACCCCCGGGCTACCCGAAGCGATTTCATGGATCGAAGCCGCCGATGTGAGTCCCGAGATGCGCGCCGCCCTCTGGCTTTACGTGGACGAGCTCGACCAGGCCCACGTCATCGTCCAGGACATTCCCTCCTCAACCGGCTCGTACCTCCATGCGATCCTCCACCGTCGGGAGGGGGACTACTCGAACAGCAAGTATTGGTTCCGGCGGTCGGGCCCGCACCCCCTGCTCGAATTGCTGCCCGGCTACGATCCGATCCGCTTCGTGGATCAGGCCGAGGCCGCCGGCTCGTCTAACCCGGCCGAGCTCGTCGCTACCCAGCGGAGCGAGTGGAAAGCCGTGTTCGACTACCTTGCGGGAGGTGGACGTTGACCCAGACCACCCTCACCAAGCCGCTCGCCGTCGACACGATCCGGGCCGACTTCCCGATTCTGAGCACCGACGTTCGCGGTCTTCCGCTCGCCTACCTCGATAACGGCGCCAGCAGCCAAAAGCCGCAGTCGGTGATCGACGCGATGGATTGGTACAACGCCCACGCCAACGCAAACATCCACCGCGGCGTCTACCAGCTCAGCCAGTTGGCAACCGAGCTCTACGAGGCCGGCCGTAAGCGCGGCCAGGAGTTCCTCGGCGTGGACGATCGCCGCGAAGTGATCCTCACCAAGGGGTTGACTGAATCGATTAACTTAGTCGCCTCAGCGTGGGGCGGCGCCAATTTGAAGTCCGGCGACGTGGTGTTGCTCACCCAACTGGAGCACCACAGCAACATCGTGCCGTGGCAGCTTGCGGCGGAGCGGACCGGCGCGAAGATCGAGGTCGTGCCGATCGACGATCGCGGCGTGCTGGACATGGAGCGGTACGAAGCGCTCGTGGCCGGCGGCAAAGTGAAGATGGTCGCCGTCACCCACGTGAGCAACGTGCTCGGCACCGTGAACCCAATTCGTGAGATCGCCGCGCTCGCCCACCGGAATGGCGCCCTCGTACTGGTGGACGGTGCCCAAGCCGCTCCGCACCACTTCCTCGACGTCGCCGCGCTCGGCGCCGACTTCTACACGGTTGCCGGGCACAAGATGTACGCCCCGATGGGCATCGGACTCCTCTTCGGCCGGCGCGAGCTGCTCGAGGCGATGCCGCCCTACCAGGGTGGCGGCGACATGATCGAGACGGTCAGCTTCGAGCGCTCCACCTACGCCCACCTGCCCGCGAAGTTCGAAGCGGGTACGCCGAACGTTGCCGCCGTCCACGGCTTTGGCGCCGCCGTCCACTATCTCGCCGGACTGGGCGAGGGCGAGGCCCCGCGTGAAAGGCTCCGGACCGCATTCGAGAAGATCGAGGCGCACGAGCAGAAGCTCCTCGAGGCGGCAACCGATGCGCTGACCGCGATCGAGGGTATTCACATCCACGGCGCCGCGCCAGGAAAAAGCGCGATCCTCTCCTTCACAGTGGACGGCGTGCACCCGCACGACTTAGCGACTGTGCTCGACAGCGAAGGTGTCGCGATCCGAGCCGGCCACCACTGCTGCATGCCGCTTATGAAGCGGCTCGGCGTCCCTGCCACCGCACGCGCCTCGTTCGGGCTCTACAATACGGTTGCGGACGTCGGAGCCCTCGAGCGCGGCGTAAGAAAGGCAAAGGAGCTGCTCGGATGACGCTGGATTTGCGTGAGCTTTATCAGGAGGTGATCCTCGATCACCATAAGCACCCTCGGAATCGGGGGCCGCTCGCCGATGCCACTTCCACCGCCGACGGCCACAATCCGCTCTGCGGCGATACGATTACGGTGTACGTCAAAACCAACGGCGGAATCGTGGACCGGGTGAGCTTCGAGGGATCGGGCTGTGCCATCTCCACCGCGAGCGCCTCGATGATGACGGAGGCGCTCCACGGTAAGTCCTTGGCCGAGGTCGAGGAGCTGTTCCGGCAATTCCAAGACCTGGTCACCGCCGACGGCCCGGCGCCGACCGACGCAAGTCTGGAGAGCGAACTTGGCGACCTGGAAGTGCTGGCCGGAGTGCGCGAGCACCCGGTGCGAATCAAGTGCGCCACCCTCCCGTGGCACACGATGCGCGCGGCCCTCAAAGGCGCCCACGAGCCGGTGACCACGGAGTAGCCATGCCGGAACGTCTCGAAACCATCGATTCCGCGCCGCGCCCCCTCAGCAGCATCGAGAAGTCGCTGTTCGAGTCCGAGGTGGTCGAGCAGATTCGGACCGTTTACGACCCGGAGATCCCGGTCAACGTCTACGACCTGGGATTGATCTATGACATTCAGGTCGACGACGCCAAGAACGTCCACATTCTCATGACCCTCACCTCGCCGGCGTGCCCGGTGGCGGGAATCCTGCCGGGAGAGGTCGAATCGGCGGCCAGGGCTACGGCGGGGATCGGCAACGTGACGGTGGAGCTCACATGGGATCCGCCCTACACGCTTGAAATGATGCCGGAAGAAATCCGGCTCATGCTGGGGTTGGGATGAAGTTTTCCGCGCAAGAAGAGTACGGGCTTCGGTGCCTGCTACAAATTGCCCGGGTTGGGCCCGACGGCTCCCTCAGCATCCCCGAAATCAGCCGGCTGGAAGGGCTGACTCCTCCGCACGTTGCCAAGCTCCTCATGATTCTGCGCCGAGGCGGCTTCGTTCAAAGTACGCGCGGCCAGGCCGGCGGATACGCCCTGGCGCGCCCCGCGAACAATATCGCGGTCGGCGACGTGCTGACCGTGCTCGGCGGACGGCTCTACGACGACGAGTTCTGCAACAAGCACACCGGGCAGGCGGCCGTCTGCGCGCACGATCTGGACTGCTCGATCCGTTCCGTCTGGCAAGTGATTCAGGACAGCGTGGATCGCGTGCTTGCCGAGCTAACCCTCGAAGATCTGGCCCGGAGCGAGCGAACTCCACCACGCCCGGGCCTCGACCCGCTCCCAATGGCGGGTCAGGGGGTTGCATGAGCTTTCCCGTCACTCTGAGCGAAGGCGCGGCCGCCAGGATCAAGCAGCTCCTGGCGAAGGACGGCCGGCCGGAAGCCTTCCTGCGAATCGGGGTCAAAGGCGGCGGCTGCTCCGGGCTCGAGTACTTGCTCAAGCTGGATACCGCACGCAAACCGGCAGACCTCGAGGCCGAGCTCGATGGCGTGCCCCTCGTGTGCGACCCGAAGAGCGCGAAGTTCCTGGAGGGCGCCGAGCTGACTTACACGGGAAACCTCATTGGCGGCGGCTTCAAGTTCGAGAACCCAAACGCGGCCCGAAGCTGCGGCTGCGGAACGAGTTTTACGCCCAAACCGCTGGAATCGCGATAACACGAATCCGCAAATAAACCGGGCACGCAACCCCCATCGCCGAACGTTTGTAGTTGCAACGGAAGTC
Organism: Fimbriimonadaceae bacterium; assembly: GCA_035295605.1. Taxonomy (GTDB): domain Bacteria; phylum Armatimonadota; class Fimbriimonadia; order Fimbriimonadales; family Fimbriimonadaceae; genus DAIDHV01. The sequence continues at coordinate 10,660 of DATGIR010000371.1, forward strand.
TCGGAACTGAGATAGCGCGCAGTCGATGGCGCCTGCTGCGCGTATCCGGGGCGCATCGGTTGATAATGCTAGGCATGGCGGCTACCAAGGCGAGTAACGGCTGCAGAGCTGCGCGCCGCATGCTCGTCGCCCTCGCTGGGCTGGCGTTGCTCGCCGACTTGCAGGCCGCCTCCAAGTTGCTGTTGGCCGTGAATCCGAACTTCACCAACGGCCGGGCCGAAGATGGACTTGCCATCGACGTCGAGAATAACGGCCAGGACGCCAAGGGCGTTGTCAGGGTCTCCTCCTCCGGCGGGGTGTCGCTCTATCCGATCGAGCTGCCGCGCGGGGCGAAGAAGCACTTCGTGGCGTATCCGATGAGGGCGCCGGAATACTCCTATGAGCAGATCGAGGTCTTGTTGGATACCGACCGAGGCAGCATCCAGGTGTCGGCGAACAACGATTATACGGGCGACCAAGGGCAGCTCGCGCTCGAGATCAGCGACGAGACGGGCGGCCTCCAGTTCCTTGCCGACTCCGCGGCTGCGCCCGCTTATCCCGGCGCCCCCGTAGCCGGCAAGGCTTGCTACGCGAAGCCGGAAGATGCCCCTGCCCGACTCTCGGCCTATGCCAGCGCGAAGGGGGTTGTCCTCGGCGCCGGCGCCGAACGCATGAGCGACGGCGCGGTGGCGGCGTTGAAGGAGTACGTCATCGCCGGCGGACGGCTGGTGCTGGTCGGCGGTTCGGGGTCGCCAGTATTTCGCGACCCGCGTTGGGCGGATACGATTCCCATTACCGGGCTACACGCCGAGACGCGGGATATCTCGATCAAAGCAAACGGGGCACGGTTCAAGGCAAGCCTGAGCGTCCAGGCCGGAACGCCGCTTCCGGGCTCCATAGTGATGCCCGGCGGAGTGATCGTGCACTACCAAGGGCTCGGAGGTGTCATCGTGATCCCGTTCGATATCTTGGACGGGCCGGCAAAGAAGTGGCTAGGACGCCCAAAGTTCCTCTCAAGCCTCCTCGCAACCCAAACGGGCGCTGATGTATGGCAAGGAGCCGGACCGGGAAACGAGTATGGATACGGGTATGGGTATGGCGGCCCCATGCGGCGGTACGGCGGCTCGTACCCGGGCGCCATGACCGCTGGGGCCCCGCGGCGGGATGACCCGTTCGCATTCGAGCCGCCACGGCCGGAGACGGTGCTCTGGATCATCCTTTGCTACCTCGTTCTCGTCGCGCCGGTGAACTTCCTGATTCTTCGTAAGCTTCGGCGAAGCGAACTCGCCTGGTTCACAACGCCTTTGATCAGCTTCGTTTTCGCCGGATTCCTGCTGAAGCTGGCTGCGGGCCTCTACCTGGGAAAGATGATGACGGAGAGCCGGGGCACGCTCCTGGTTTCCGAGCACATGCCGAACGGGGTCTTTCGCGGTTCGACGCAGCTCTTTTTCCCGACCGGCGGCTCGTATGACCTTGGGTTGAGCGGTGTCGACCAGATTTCCTCCGGCGACGCGAATCGATATGGCGCGCCGTCCCTCAACGCCGAGCCCCTCACCGCAGTAGATGCCGACCAGTTCCTCGTCCCCGGCCTTTCGGTTCACAACCTCCAGTTCAAGGAGCTCACCTACGAGCAATTGGTCGATGCCAAGGAATTGCTGAGCCTTTCGGCGCGTCGCGTCGGAAACAAGCTCGAAGTTGCGATCACGAACCGGTCGCCGTACGAGCTTTCCGGGGGGTCGGTCTTCATCGAAGGGAAGACCCAGAGCACGACTCAAGCTATTGACCCCGGATTGACGATCGCCCCCGGGGCGACCGTCCACGTGTCGGTCCCGACGAGGAGTTCGAGCGGCCTCCAAGACCCCGAGACCGGAGAGTCGTACCTGGCGACGATCGCCGATCCGCTAGGGAGGTTTAGCATGCTGAGCCACCGGACGGCCTTTCGCGCCAAGCTCAGAGGCTTTCGCCCTGGGCCCCAAGTCGGGTCCGAGGGGGCCGACAAGGGCGAGATCAACGTGGTCTGGGTCGGTGAACCCGTAACGGGGGTCGGTTCGTGAATCTCTGGCGCGACCTCGTTTCCGACAACCCGATGCTGATCGAGATTCGGCGATTCATGCGGAAGCTGCTCGCAGGAAAGGGCGGGAATCTCGCAATCGTGGTAGTGATCCTCGTGATCTACTCCTTCATCTTCCTGCTGGTCGCCGAGTATTCGAAGGACTTTGACCCGGTCATTCTGGTTTGGATTCAAACCGGATTGTTCATGCTGCTGCTCCCGGTCATGTCGGCTGGGATCATCGCGGGTGAGCGCGAACGCCGGACTTGGGAAATCCTTCTTACGGCACCCGTGACGAAGGCGCAGATCGTGGTCGGAAAGTATCTCGCCGTTTCGGCCGGTGCGAGCCTCACCATTTTGGCGTTCGCACTCTTGATCCTCCCGTGCCAGGTCTCCAATCGATTCGCGTCGATCGGCTCGACCGCGTCCGCCGAACTGATGTCGATCACGTTCGCGATGATGCTCATGGGGCTGAGTCTGTACGTGAGTTCCAGGAGCCGCACTACCTTCGCCGCGATCGGCACATGCATCGGGATCGTGTTCGTCGCGTATGTCGCGATTCCGCTCTTTATCAGCGCGGCATCGGAGCGAAGTGAGTCGACTGTTCTCGAGCTGATCGACCCGTTCTACGCTCTCCCCAAGCTCATCGGAGGCTCCGAAGCCGGTAAGGACTACTCCCGTTGGTCCGTTTCACTCTCTCAAGCGGCGGTCTACCTGGTCCTCACGGCCCTCATGCTGGTTGGGGCCACGCTTACGGTGAGACGGATGGACGAGGTTCGCGATCTCATTTCGGAGCCGAAGGCTCGACGAGGAAAGGCCCATGCTTGAAGTAAAGAGTCTTCGGAAGGAGTACGGCCCGCTCACCGCGGTCAAGGGAGTCAGCTTCAGCCTCAATCCCGGCGACATCTTCGGCTTCATTGGCTCCAACGGCGCGGGAAAGACGACCACGATCAAGATGATCGCAACCCTCCTCGAGCCGACGTCGGGGACGGCCGTGCTCAACGGTGCCGACATTCTCGGCGACCCAATGGAGGTTCGGCGGCAGATCGGCTACATGCCCGACTTCTTCGGCCTTTACGACGAGGTTCGGGTTTGGGAGTATCTCGACTTCTTCGCCGCCCTCTATCGGGTTCCTTCTGTGGACCGGCCGGGGATTATCGATAACGTTCTCGAGCTCACCGACCTGACGGTGAAGAAGGGCGCCTTCGTCCAGTCGCTCTCGCGCGGAATGCAGCAGCGGCTCTGTCTCGCACGGTGCCTGGTCCACGACCCGGCGCTGCTCCTGCTGGACGAGCCTGCGAGCGGGCTCGACCCGCGGGCGCGCGCCGAGCTCAAAGAGCTCATCGCCGAGCTCGGGCGGATGGGGAAGATCGTTATCGTCTCCTCGCACATCCTCCCCGAACTGGCCGACTTCTGCAACTCCGTCGGCATCATCGAGCGCGGCGAGCTGCTCGCATGCGGCCCGGTCGAGGACATCATCCAAAGCCTCCAAACCGCGAGGTGCCTGATGCTTAAGTCCCTTTCCGATCCGGTCGAGCTGGCTGCCTTCATCGAGCGGCTCCCGCTTGTTCAGAGTGCGCGGTCCCACGATGCGACGAGCGTCGCCGTCGAGTTTCTCGGGGGCCTGGAAGAGCAGGCGGACCTACTCGACGCCGTCATCCGGCAGGGCTACCGCGTCGTTGGTTACTCGGAGGAGCTCGTCGATCTCGAGGATGTCTTCCTACGCTTGACGACGGGGGCGGTGAACTAAGTTGGCGGTTCAAACCTGGCTGCTCGAGACGACCCGCACCTACTTCGGGAACGCGGCCTCTCGAAAGGACTTCCGGGTTCAGATGCGCGGGTCCAAACCGTTCTGGATCTTCACCGCATACGTGCTCTGCCTTTGCTTCATCGGAGTTTGGACGTACTGGACTTCCATCGGCCGAGAGGGGCTGTCGCTGTCCAGCGCCCAGTCCGAGCTGACCGGCTTCTTCAACTCGCTGATCATCATGCTGGGTGCGGCGATATGCGTCATTTCGCCGGCGCTGACGGCCACCGCGATCGTCGCCGAGCGGCAGAGGCTGAGCCTCGACCTGGTGCTCAGCGCCCCCGTCGAGCCCAAGTATCTGCTCGTCGGGAAGATGATCAGCAGCTATCGATACACGTGGATGCTGCTCATCCTCGCGCTACCCATCGTCGCGATGAGCGTCGTGCTCGGCGGGGCGACGTGGAAGGACGTCTTCAGCTGCTTCCTGCTGCTCTCCTTCCACGCGATGATCTTCACGTCGATGGCATTGCTGATCTCGACGTTCGTCAACAAGCCCGCGGCGGCGGTGATCTACAGCTTCATCGGAGTTGCCATCTACGTCGTCGCATCGTCCATGCTTGCCGCCACCGCACTGCCGTTCAGTTTCGGCGGAGGCGCCTCCACCCACCCGCCGTTCACGATCGCCCTGAGCCCCTTCTTCGTGTTGCAGGCGGTCAACTCGTCGATGCTGATCGGCTCGGTCGAGGTGCCGAACTGGCTGCTTGCCGGCGTCTTTACGCTGTTGCTGTGCCGGCTGTTCCTGCTGGGCGCGGCGGTGAACCTGGCGCCGTTGGACAAGCGGATCTCGGCGAACCTGAGGCTGACCGGCCTCCTGTACACCTTCGGGCTGGGTGCCCTGATCCCGTACTCCATACACCCGGCCATGCCCGCCGTGGTCGGCGCCTCTCCCGAACTGGCGCCGGACCCCTCGCTGTACGTGCTTAATATCGGGTTGGGGAGTATCTGCTGGCTCTTTCTCGGCAGTTGGATGTTGTTCACCTACGGCCGGACCGGCTCTCGGCGCTTCTGGCCAAACGGGCACTTCTCGCTTCGACACACCCTCGACGGGACACCTGCCGGGCAACTCCCCTACGCTTTGCTTCTCGTGGGGTCCGGGCTCCTGGGCGCCTACCTCGGAAACCGGTGGGTAGGGGGTGACGCCCCGTCCGATTCGTACGCTCCCGGGCTCCTCTGGCCCGTAGGATTCGTCGTTCTGGCATGGGGCCTCGGCCACCTGCTTTCGGCCGCCTGCCGCGAGATGAAGTCCGCCCGGGCCTTTCACTTTTGCGCGGAGATGGTGATCTTCTTCGGGATTCCTCTTCTCATGTCCGTAGCCCGGACCGCGCCGTCGTGGGTCAAGACGGACTCGGACATGCCCACCAGCGGGTTGTGGTATCTGTGGCCTTTCGCTCCGCTGATCGACCGGGGGCAATTCTGGCTGGCGTGGGCGTATGGAGTCGTGATGATCTGTATCGGCCTCTGGTTCAAGCTGTGGGCTGTGAACTTGGAAGGGAGACGAGCCCGGGAGTTGAGTTATGCCGGATGAGCTGAATCTGGGACGCTTCGAACGTCGCGTTCGCGTTGCCGCCGCGTGGCGCGGCGCCGCGCAGGGGCTGGTGGTGGGCTCGCTCGTCGCGTGTGCGATCGTCGCGGTCGGCCGGCTGCAGGGCCACGCCGTGCCTTGGCCGTATGCCACGATCGCCGTCGTCGCGTGCCTCGGCGCGGGGATCGTCGTCGGCGCGCTCCGTCGGATTCGGCAACTCGACCTTGCCGACAGCCTCGACCGCCGGGCCGGCCTCAAGAATCGGGTTGCCAGCGCACTTGGCGAGACCCCGGCGGAATCGGATGGGTTGATCTCGGACCTCCGCGAGGACGCGGCCCGGCGCCTCGACTCTTTGCCGCCGGCCCGGGTCTTTCCCATTCGGTTTGGCCGGCTCCAGGGCCTGGCAGCGCTGCTCGTGTTGGGCGCCGCCGCCGTCACGTTGCTCGGAAACCGTCCGATCGAGCTTTCCCCGGCCCAGAAGGCCAAGGCGGCCGATAACGCGGACGCGGCGGCGGCGGTCGAGCGGGTGCTCTCGCCGTACAAAGAACCAAAACCGGCGGACGTTCCCGGCAAGCTGGAGAAGGCGCAGGTTTCAGAGATGGAGAAGCTTGCCCGCGACCTCAACTCCAACGAAATCGACCGCGAGAAGGCGCTGCAGGAGGCGAACAAGGCGGAGCAGGATGCGAAGAAGCTCGAGCAAGAGTCTGCCCAGCGCGCGCGCGCCGACCTGGCCAAGGCGGAGACGGCGAGTGAGGCGCTGGCGCGAAACGGGCAGCCGTCCGACAAATCCGATCCAGCGGCGCAGATGTCGGCGGAACTCAGTTCCTCGCAAGCATCGCTTCAGCATCAGATCGACGAGCTGAAGAAGCGGGCCGACGAACCGGGAGGCAACAAGGCCTCGCTCCAGAACGAGATCTCGAAGTTGAAAGCGGAACTCGGTTCGCTCCGACATGGTCAGGGGATGGGTCAAGCCTCCGCCGCGCTCAGCCAGGCACTGCAGAACCGGAACCTGCGGGGACTTCAGGACGCCCTCCACATGGATTCTCCGCCCTCCTCGGGGGGCGCCATGGATCCCCTTGCCGAGTTCAAGGCGCTCCGCCTTCGCTTCCTGGCGAGCGTCCAGGCGGAGATTGCCAACATCAAGGAACGGTTGAAGACGGCAACCGGCGCCGAAGCGGAGCGATTGCGCAAGAAGCTGGCCGAGTTGGAAGGTCAGCTCGAGGCCATGAAGCAGGAGGTCGAGGCGTACAACAAGGCGCTGAAGGCTGCGCTCAAGGCGGCGAAAGCGGGAAAGGCCGCGCCTCCGCCCAAGCCTTCCGGCCCGATGCTCCACACCAAGTTCAACAAGCCGATGCAGACGGCTCTCGCCAAGCTGATTCAGTCGCTCAACAAGATCGAATCCGGCGACGACCTCTCTGCCGACGAGTCCGAGGCGCTCAAGAAGATCGGTCGGCAAATGGAAGTCGAGGCGGCAAAGGCGGAGGCTTCGGGAGACAAGGAACGGGCAATGACCGCGTCCGTGCTCGCCGATGCGGCGAAGGCGCTCGCCGACGGGAACGCCGCCGTTGCGATCGCCAAGGCCTGCCGGAACTGCTTGGGCGGGGGGATCGGCGGGCCTTCGCCGGCAATGCTTCAGCAGGGTGGAGGCGGCATCGACCTGGTCTCGACTAAAGACGAGCACAACGTCCACAAGGTGAACCACCTGGATAAGCCGGCGGCCGGGCAGGGCAAGACCACGCCGACCGTTGTGGACCCCCTCAAGGGCGAGGGCCCGGAGAGCTATATAGAAATCCGAGGGCCGGCTTCGCTGGGCGCGCGGAGTGCGATTCCCTACCGGTCGGTCCTTCCGAGCTATCAGCGCAAGGAAGAGCGGGCGCTCAAGGGCGGAAAGATTCCGAAGAAGCACCAACAGCGAGTTCGGGACTACTTCAACTCGCTCAACGGCAGGTAGGCCGAAAGGAGAACGATGGCAACGCGAGACGCAGCTTGGTTCAGGGAGACGTACACCGCGATCCGATCCGAGATCGGCAAGGCGGTGGTCGGGCAGGACGAGGTCGTGGAAAGCGTGCTCGTCGGGATGGCCGCCGACGCGCACATCCTCTTGGAAGGGATGCCCGGTTTGGGCAAGACGCTCCTGGTTCGGGCGCTGAGCCAGGTGCTGGAGCTGCGCTTTAGCCGCATCCAGTTCACGCCCGACATGATGCCGGCGGACGTGACGGGGACGAACGTGCTTTCGGCAGATGGAACGCGCCGGAACGAATTCCGGCGAGGTCCGATCTTCGCGAACATTTTGCTGGCCGACGAGATCAACCGGGCGACGCCCAAGACGCAATCGGCGATGCTCGAAGCCATGCAGGAGCGGGCGGTGACGGTCGGCGGGGTTCGGCACGAGCTCGAGTCGCCCTTCCTGGTGATGGCGACGCAGAATCCGATCGAGCAAGAGGGCACGTACCCGCTTCCGGAGGCCCAGCTCGATCGGTTCTTGCTCAAGGTTTTGGTGCCGTTCCCCTCCAAGGAGGAATTGGCGACGATCGTAAAGCGGACGACCGGCACCCTGGATGCCGAGCTCTCAAAGGTAGCCGACGCCGACGCGGTATTAGGGATGCGGAAGCTGGTGCGGGA